>CAZNPP010000020.1:10155-37864 GCA_964574785.1 uncultured Chloracidobacterium sp.
CGGTTGGTCCTTGACCTACCCGACCCGCGCGGCGCTCGTCTCTTTCTTGAAAGACTCATTAATGGGCATCCGCGTACGGGAAAGATTCTCTTGCGGGAAACCGGACTCCTTGCAGACGTTCTGGCGATAGCTGCCTGGAGTTCTTTTCTCGCCACAACCCTCGAGCAGAATCCCGACTACATACCATGGCTGACGCGTGAACGCACGAACCCTCGTGTCAGAACCCGAGATGAACTGAAAGAGTCTTTAGCCCGCTTCGCCCTAACACATTCATCTGTCAGTCCCCAGGTTCTGTTGGCTCGCTTTCGTCGCCGCGAGCTTCTGAGGATCTATCTCCACGATATTCGCCGGACCCATACGCTGGTGGAGACCACTGAAGAGCTATCAAATCTTGCGGACGCCATTCTCGACTACGCTCTAAGCTTAGCCAGCCAGGAGCTTGATAACCGATTTGGCTCTCCGAGTCGCAGCGATGAAAGAGGCCGCGTAGCTACAGCCGTATTCTGCATAATGGCGCTTGGCAAATTGGGTTCACATGAGCTGAACTATGCTTCAGATATTGACCTGGTTTTCATCTACTCGGATGAAGGAATCACCTCCGGTTTAGGCAGCCGTGAAGCGGTCACCAATCGGGAGTACTTCATTAAGCTCGCCGAAGCTGTAGCAAAACTCGTCGGTCAGCCTGCTGGTGGAGGCAGCGCCTACCGGGTAGATCTGCGGTTGCGGCCCCACGGTCGCGATGGCGCATTGGCGTGTTCGCTGGCTGAAGCAGTGCGTTATTACCACAAGAACGCTCAGCCTTGGGAACTTCAGGCGCTGATTCGTGCCCGCGCATCGGCAGGTTCGACATCGCTTTTTAACCGATTTTCGAATGCTGTTCGAGTTCAAGTGTTCCGACCAGAAATCACCGTGAAAGAAGCGCTTGAAAGTGTACGACTGGCGAAGAGCAAGATCGATAGAAAGATTGAGCGGGATGCAGCCGGCTTTAATGTAAAACTTAGTCGCGGTGGCATTCGAGAGATTGAGTTCATTGCACAGGCGCTGCAACTGGCTCATGGCGGAAAGGACGATTGGCTCCGAGCGCCCCACACGCTGATCAGTTTAGGCCGTCTAGCCGACCGAGAATTGATTACGGATCAAGAGTACACCTGGCTTTCGGAAGCGTACAAGTTTCTTCGCTTGCTCGAGCATCGTCTGCAGATGGAGCATGGTCTCCAAACCCATACGTTACCTTCACAACAAACGCAGCGAGAACTTGTTGCCAAGCGAATGCATTTTAAGGGACCGAACGCGTTGCAATCTTTCGATAAGGCTTTGCAATCGCACCTCACTAGCGTTCGGAATGTCTATGATCGTGTTTTCGCGGATATCGAGGAGGAACATGCTGACCTAAAACCCGGAGAACTCACTCCTGAAATTCGAGTGGATTCAGATACAAAGGCGGCTTTTTCAGCAGCTCAAGTGTTCGCCTCACGCCTTGTACCTGCTTCAACCTATCCGGTTGGGTCGAAGGTGGAATCGACTGCGAATTTGCTGCTGAGAGCAGCAAGTGACTCACTCAACCGGCATCGTTCCCTGTCACTACTCGCACGGGTGGCGAACTCCTTCGAAAAGTCGATTGATGCTATCGAAGTAACGGCAGCAAACCTGGTCGGTCTGGCGCGTCTTTGCGGATCATCGGAGTTCTTTGGCGAGATGGTGGCGAGCAATCCTACACTCATAACCTCGCTCGGAGAGAGAGTCTCACGTCCACTGAGGCGTGACTATCGAGCCCTGTTGCGTGCAAGCATTGATCAAGAGCGAAGCTTTTCCGGCGAACTATCGGCGCTTCGGCGCTCCTGGTCACGCTGTCTACTGGAGATTGCTGCGAGTGACGCGGCGGGAACAATCTCTTTATATGAGTCAAATCGTTTGCAAACCGAACTAGCAGTTGCAAGCTGCAACGTGGCATACCTTATTGCGCGTCGTGAACTTGTTCGCCGTTACGGTAACCTCGCGGCTGGGCCACGGATAGCAATTCTTGGTCTGGGTCGACTTGGTAGTGGTGGTGTGGATTACGGATCGGATCTGGACATCATCATTACTTATGATTCGCTGATTGCGTCACCGGTGGCATCGCTAACGCAGGATCAGGCATATGCCCGACTAGGAGAACTTTTGATCGCAGCGCTCTCGAGCATAACTCGTGAGGGTTATCTGTATCGCGTCGACTTAAGGCTGCGACCGGATGGAAAGAATGGCCCTCTAGTGATTGGTTCTGAAGCATTCCTGGAGTATTTGCGCCAACGAACGGCAGTATGGGAATGGCTGGCCTATGTAAAGCTCAGGGCAATTGCCGGCGACCTCGAACTCGGACGAATGCTTGAAACACATGCCCGTCATGCTATTCATGAGGCCGCCCGACAGATTGATCCTAAAGAGCTCATGCAGGAGACCCGCCGCGTGCGGGAGCGTCTTGAAAAAGAGAAAAAGCTGCGTGGTCCGAGAGGAGGTATCGATGTGAAATATGCGGCTGGGGGCATGCTCGACGTCTATTTCGCCTCACGCTTTCTCCAGTTGCTTGATGATGTACCTGACGAAGGCGAGGACCGCTCAACTCGTGCTACTCTGGAACGCCTCGAAGCAAATGGTTCTTTGGGACCAGAGGAGTTTGCGGCTTTGAGCAGTGGATATGCTCTACTTCGCTCAGTAGATCATTATCTACGCTTGATTTTGGGTCGAACGGTCCGTTTGCCTCCAGCGGATCATCCTGTGCTTCAGGATATTTCCAGTGAACTGGGTTTCGAGTCGGCAGGTGAGCTGATTGCAGCAGTGTCTGAGAGAATGGAGTCGATTCGCGAAGCGTACGAAGATGTTTTAGGTGTTGGGTCTTAGGTCTTTGGCCTTCGGTCTTTGGTCTTTGGTCTAAAGATCAAAGAACCAAACCCAAAGCCCAAAGACCAAAAACCAAAAACCCAAGACTTTACGCCTCGCGGCTCGGAATTTCCAGCTCTTCATACCAGCAGCGAGTGCACCAGCGATGAGTTCGTTGCCGCTGGGTCAGTGAGTAGTCAGCAGATGCAGGCAGGCGTTTCACTACTTCCTGCTCTTCTTCATTCAATTCTTCCCACACGCGCAATCTATCCAGTTGGCAATTGGGACATCTTTCTTCAGCGTTCACTCGTACATATCCTTTTAACAAAGATGTGTGTTTACGGAATCGGTCACTTCGTGTAAGTTAACGTTGCTGCCCGTTTGGCTTCAAACCGACGACAGCCGCTATCCAGCTTTGGCCTTGGATAGATGATAAACAATTTGAGGACAAATGCATGTTCCGAATCAAAGCCTCGTATACTGAACAGATGGAATTGAGTACGACGATTGAGCGCGCCCGTGAGTTCTTTGGCGAACTGAGGAACTTTGTCGATTTAATGCCTGGTGTCGAAAATATTCGCAGAGAAGCTGGAGGCATTGCCCGCTGGATCGTTCGGGCTGAAGTGCCAGTAATCGGCTTTGTGCATGCCAGTTTTGCCGTGGAAAAGACCGAGGATCGTCTCGAAAAACTCGAATGGTCACCTGCCCGTTCCGAGATGAAAAACTATCTGCGTTATGCAGCAGCCTTCGAAGAGCGCGGCCACAAAGTACTGATCCGCATAGCCCAGCATGTCGAACTGAGGCGGCCAAGGGCCAGCGATCTTCATCGTTTTGCTGCCTTAATAGGTGAAGGGGCAATCAGTGCTGAAATGCAAAAACGCGTCGGTGAAATGATCCAGACGTTTTTAGAACGCGCTCGAGCCAAACTCGAAAGTGAACATGCGTGTGAGCAAGAAGCCGTCTGAATGGTGGTGAATAGGACGAATAGGTCCTATTGGTCCTATTCACCATTCACCATTAACGATTCAGCCCATAACTAATCATATTCGCAAACATCCTGTACGCGCCTGGGATTCCAGCACGTAATTGTCTGTACCAAACCATACTCGTGTAGATGTAGCTGCCACGACCATAACGTGTCACCAGCAATCCGCCTCGTAAAGGCGCTTCGCCTTTGTCGCTTGTAGCAAGTAACTCCTGATACCTTCGATCCCATTCTTGAGGATAGTAGAGTCCTCGTTCCTGAACCCAGTTGTTGAAATCAGCTTGTCCGATCCGATTTGGAGTGTTAAGCAGAGGATGCTTTGGCTGCAGAATTGTCACCCGAGAATCCTCTTCCGTAACCCTGCTCGAGCCCAAAATTATGGGATAAGGAGCAAGCTGTGGTCGCTCTCTTCGTGGGTCCGGGTTCCATTCGTTAGACTTGTGATAGAAGACTATCAACGTTCCGCCACCACTGACGTAATCCAAGAGCTTTTGGTTCTCAACTATTAGTTGCGGGTGCGCTTCATAACCACGATTGTCGATAATTAAGGTGTGATAAACGGATAGGTCATCCCCCTTGATGTTCTCAACACTCAATGGGGAGGCCCGTACATTCAGAGCTGTTAGAGCAGTTTCCAGTGTCTTATCAAAGCTTGGTAAATAACCGACGCGCATGCCAGGCGCAACCCGAGCTTCACTGTGGCTCACACTTAACGAGCGTTCTGTTATTGTTGCCCCAGATTCAAAATCCTCGATCGTCAGTGTGAGCAAACCCAGGTTTGGCGTCCCGCGGCGTCGCTCAGCTGCCTTTATGTTTAGGGTGGCATTGGATCTTAATTGCAGATTGATGGCTTCATAGGGTTCAAGCGAGAATTCACGGCCAACTTCGAAGATATTAAACTGAGTACCGCTCAGCTTAAGCGTTCCGCGAAAATGGCGTGGAAGATTATTCGTAACCATTACGTCGAGGGAGAGTGGTCGATTAATGGTCGCTGGCGTCGAGACATAGGGCGATGGTGAGATCCTCTCGACACTTACAGCGGGGGTTGCTTGCCAACTTGCTTCGGAACGCACTGAGAACTTTGCTCCGCCAACCTCAAGGTCTGCAACGGCTTCGAAACGATGTCCAAAAAGCAAACCATCATAAAGATGATCTGATTGCGGAGTAGTAATGGGAGTATTGCCAGGCGTTGCCCGATCCACCGCAACAATTGTTTCAGTATCTGATGCGAGTTGGTCTACTGTCTCAAGCTGAGTCCGCTGCCCCCAACCCTCGAAAGTCAATCCATTGAGGTGGACCGTTCTGGGCCCTGTATTCGAAAGTGTGGTTAAGAAGTTCGTAACTACCTCCGGAACGAGTAGTCGGGTTTGGGAAGTTATTTCAAGCTTTACTCCTGACGCGACAGCGAGGGCATTGTCAAGCCTCCGCTCCATCAAGCTTTGGCGTGAGCGATCAACTTCTGACACGTGAGCGGGAGATTGGGAACGTCGATACTCAATCAGCTTATCTAGAACCTGGTTTGGATGATCGATGAACTCCGTTAAGGGTTTATCGCCCAGTAGTGATTGAACTTTTACCGATAGACCGTCAAGAAACGTTTTTGGGCGTTCTGGAAGGCTCGGAGTACCAGGAGCTTCACGAGCGAGCCGATATCGGATTATTCGAGCGCCTGCCGCGGGTACGCTTTTTGGCCAAGGCCCCTGGGTAGCGTGTTGATGTAAACCGGCTAACGCTTGTTCAGCATAGCTGTTATTACGAATAGGATCTCGTTCATTGGGATCAATCGTTACAACTCTGGCACTACCCGTCTCCGCAGTTGGCTCAGGTCTAAACCCAAAGCGAACAAAAAGACGCTTCGGTTGCCAGACCGCTAGTGCTTGTAACTGCTCAGGAAAACGTTTTGCATCGGCAGCAGCCTCGAATGCTTCTTCCAAAAGTCGGCCGGTAGCCTGATGATGGCCATGACCGCCAGTGGGACTGTGATTTGTGATAATTACATCTGGACGTAGTTGGCGTATCTTCAACACCATTCGATGCAGCGCTTCCTCATGACCCCAGATGCGAAACGTCTCTTCTGCTGACTTGGAATACCCGAAGTCACTTAATCCAAGAAAATGAGGTTCAGAACCCTGAATATGAGAAGCAGCGATGGTTTCCTGGGCGCGAATTACTCCGAGTTCCAGATCCACTTCTGGCCCTACAACATTCTGGCCCCCTTCTCCGAAAGTTGAAAAGAGAGTGACCGTATGGAAGCCAAACTTGCGTCTAAGTATCGTTAATGTCGCGCCATCTTCGTCATCCGGGTGGGCTGCAACACACATCACCGTCCAAGGGTTCGTCAAATCAAGCAGCGCCTGATGAAGCTCCACCCGGTCTGGACCTTCAGCTTGGGATTGTTCCTGCGCGTGAGTTACGGCGAGGGACAAACACAACGCCAAACAAACCAAGACAGCGAGAGCTTGTTTGTAAACTGAAGTCATGAACGTGATCGCTCCAACTGCGCCGCCAGAAGCATGCTTACCGCAACAATCGAGATTAGGAACACGCCATAAGCTGCGGCAGTGCCCAGGTTAAAGTCTCGTAACTCTGATGCAATTGCGATCGAGATCGGACGATTAGTTGGCACAAACACAAGCACGGAAGCTACGTATTCGCCCAAAGCAATAACGAAGGCCAGCAAAGTTCCTGCTATAGCCCCAGGAAGCACAAGCGGTAGTGTTACCTTTAAAAACCTCTGCCGCCACCTTGCCCCTAAACTCGCCGCAGCCTCTTCTAGCACAGGGTCCATCTGCTCCATGCTTGCCTGCACTGACCGTACGACTAATGGCATAAACCGCAAAAAGTACACTACTGGCAAAATCCAAAATGTGCCAACCAGGATAAATGAACCAGTAAGCGGCGTAGGTCTGCCGTAAGCTTCAGCGAGCGAGATTGCGACAACGGTTCCAGGCAGCGCCCAGGGAATCAATACCAGTAGAGAAAGGAACCGTTTTGTGATTCGACTGTGGCTCTTCGTAATCAATGTCGCAAAGCCGAAACTCCAGAACAAGGCAGCGACTGCGGCACTGCCCGCCATCAAGAGACTGTTCGTAAGAACCATTTGCGACTCGGGCTGTGTCAGTAATCTCAGATAGTTCGCTGTCGTATACGAAGGGGGTAGTGTTTGAGTGGTCCATGTGCCGTCTTGAGAGAGACTGACGAGAATGAGCGTTGCAACAGGCAGAGCTAAGATAATCGAAAAACTCGCGGCCAGGATTGCTGCAGTAACCCTTCCTTTGCCACTTGCAATTGTTTTCCTCTGTGCAGGCGCTCCCTTCAGGGCAGCAGCCGCGAACCTTCGAGTGCCTTCGTACCGTTGTAGTAGCACGAGAGCACCTAATGAGATTACAGCCAGAATGACTGTCTGCGTTAAGGCGATGACAGCATCTCCCCGTTGACGGGCAGTAAAGATTTCCAGTGTAAGGACTCTAACACTGCCACCAAACAGGAGCGGCGCGCTGAAGGAGGCCATGGACGTCATAAAAGTTAAGAGCCCGGCGGCCACCAGCGAAGGTGTTAGTTGAGGCAACACGACTCGTAATAATACGTAAGGACGGCCTCCTCCTAGACTCCTTGCTGCTTCAGCTAATCCTGCATCGATGCGACGTAACCCCGCACCCGTCAAGAGGTAGAAGAAGGGAAACATTGTATAGACGTGGAAAAGGAGGACGGCGGACCAGCCGTGTAGAGACCATGGAGAGCTTTCGAGCCTTAAAAGAACCTGCGCGAACCGCGCCAGGATTCCTGACTCGCCGCAAAGGAAGATGAAAGCTACCGCACCAACAAGTGGCGGTAGGACCAGCGGAAGCGCAACGAGAGTTGCAAACACCCGTCGCCCTGGGAAGGAGTAGCGTTCAAAAAGAAAAGCTAGTGGAATACCTACTAGCGCGCAAAAAAGCACGCTTAAGACAGAAATCCCGATGCTCGTAAAGATTGATTCAAGGACAACCCGTTGCGTGAGGACTTGCCGGTAATTTTCGAGAGACCATAATCCGTTTTGTTGCAAAGACCCGGTGACAATATAGATATTGGGATAGATAACCCCATAAAGGAGCACCAGCACAACTAAAAGAAAAAGGAGGAATCTCGCGGAGAATAAGGGATGGAACGACCTGAAGTTCGTATAAGTGAGCTTCATTCTTTTAATAGCGACATTCGCTCAGGAGGCAATATAACTACGCACTCATCTCCGACTGTAAAATCCAGCGACTGCAAGACTAGTGCTTCCAAAGTCAACCCGTTCGCGTTTACTCGAACGCTGGAGGTTGCTCCAGCAAAGTTTATCTCCCGAACTCTTCCCGTCAGCACATTACCGTTCTCTTCTGTCTTTTTTGTTAGGATTACATGCTCGGGCCGAATTGCCAGGACGCAAGGTTTGTTCAAGGGGGCCAGATCCCCTGCTTCTATAGGCAACACAAGCGTGTGATCTCCATCGAGTGTTTTAAACTCTCCATTAGATGATTTACTCGAACTCAAACGCATAACACGAATCAAGTTATTTCGACCCAGAAACCTCGCAACTGAGATCTCGTTTGGGTGTTCATATAATTCCCTCGGTCCACCTGTCTGCAAAAGCCGTCCACTTACCATTATTCCAATCCGATCACACAGCGCAAATGCCTCTTCCTGATCGTGAGTAACATAAACAGCCGTTAAGCGAAGACGAGACACTAGTTCGCGCAATTCGCTTCTGGTTTCTTCTCGGAGTGTCACGTCCAGATTTGAGAGAGGTTCGTCAAAGAGTAACAGGGCCGGCTCGATAGCTATTGCTCGCGCGATAGCGACCCGCTGCTGCTGTCCTCCGGAGAGTTGGTCGATACTGCGTTTCCCATAGCCAGGAAGCTGCACTAATTCGAGAGCGCTTGCCACCCGCTGCTCAACTTCTACTTTGGGCAGACGGCGGGCGCGCAAACCAAATGCCACATTTTCTGCAACATTAAGATGAGGGAACAAGGCATAGTTTTGAAACACCATGCCAAAACCGCGCTTCTCAGGAGAGAGGGAGCTAATGTTGCGACCATCGAATTCAATTGTGCCACTGTCAGGCTTTTCCAACCCAGCGATGATCCTGAGTGTGGTTGTCTTGCCGCAGCCTGAGGGCCCAAGTAAGCCAAAGAATTCGCCATGATGGACATCCAGAGATACCTCAGATACCGCCACAGTCGAGTCAAAATGTTTTGATATGTTATTAAGCGAGAGCAAAGGCATGGGGGCTTCTATTCTACTTTGCCAAGTCAAATATAGTCTTTACGCCGGAACACCAAATTCAACATTGTAATCATTAATACTGCGCCTAATTACTTCAAGAGCCTCTTCACGGTCGTAGACATCAACTATTTCGACCCGCCTGGGCGCCTCACCCGGAAGCTGCTTGTAGCTGAGAAAGTAATGCTTCAGACGATCAATAAGACCCTGCGGACATTCATCGATATTTTTAATGTGACCGTATGCTACATCAGAATGAAGAACAGCTATGATCTTGTCGTCTGCCTGATGGCCGTCAATCATTCGCAGACCACCTATTGGCTGAGCCCTTAAGAAGAAAGCTCCGTGAGCAAAAGCCTTCTCACTTAACACACAAATATCCATCGGATCGGCATCGCCTTCGATGCCTTCCATACCAGTACGCAATGAACATAATTCCGCCACGTCCTTCCCACAGTACGTTTGGGGAATGAACCCGTAGAGCGTCGGACACATCGACGAGAACCGCTGAGGCCGATCCACGCGCAGGTGTCCCGATGCTTTGTCTAGTTCATACTTAACTGCGTCCGTTGGAACAATCTCTATAAAGGCATTAACGAGTTCACCTGCATCCTCGCCCGGAGCGACGCCGTGCCACGGATGAGCCTGAAACATAAGATTTTGGAAAATGGCTCGTGGTTCTGGCATCTGCAATCTCCTCCTCGCGGTGCTAGAATCCTAGCCCTCGAAATGAATGTTTTCAATTAGCTAATGAGAACGTAAACAAAAGCGCCATCGGGCCGGCGCACTCCCAAAATGGCAACTTCGCCGCAAGTACTGACTAGTGCTCGTACACAGGCAGTTTCGTTGCGCTGGATCATCAGTGCGCGAGACGACCTTGTCTGGTTTATTGGCTCGGTTGTCTCCAGCTACATTCTATTAGTCCTTTATCTCGGTAACCTCGTTCCCCTCATTCCACTCGTGGCTCTCTGGGCCATTTTCATTGATGCGCCTCACGTCTTCGGCACCTTCTCGCGAACCTATTTTGACAAGAACGAACGTCGCAATCGTGGGCGGCTTCTCTGGGGATCACTTTTATTCTTTGCTGTTGGTCCACTAACGGTCCTATCCGGCGCCAGCCTGGTGTTCTTCTTTCTCGCGGCACTCTGGGCTTACTACCATCTCGTTAAGCAACATTACGGCTTCATGGTGCTCTACAAGAAGAAGAATGGGGATCTCAGTTCAGTTGATAATACACTCGATCGCGGTTTATTGCTGTTCGCCTTTAACTACCCATTTGTAGCTTTTATTGCGGATGATCCAGAGGCAATGGCTCGAGTTCCGCAAATGCTGCAGAACACAGTTGGCGCCATTGAGGCCCTTCTGCTTGGGGGCACAATTGTTCTGGCAGTTCTGTGGTGCGGCCGGCAATTATACAGGGCGCTATCAGGCCAACCCTTAAACATCCCAAAGTACCTGCTACTCGCAGCGGCGATACCGATGCATTGGATTGTGCTGCTAACACCGATGCCTCATAAACCCATTGCAATCGTCGCCATCCTGACTATCTATCACAATTTCCAGTACCACCGCTTGGTTTGGTTTCATAACCGTAAGTATTCAGAGGGACAAAATCCGAGGGAGCGCTTTGGCGCAGCTGAGTTAATAAGCCGGCGCTTACTCTTCTACATTGGCTTCGGAATCTTTTTTGGTCTCATCTACCAGGGTCCCAGGCAGTATCTTGGCTATTTAAGTCTTGGTACTGAACGAAGCTTGATCACTGAACTTGGAGTTTCGTTTCTGTGGGGCTACGCGTTCATACACTACTACCTTGATTCCAAGATCTGGCGCGTTAGACACGACAAAGCGGTGGGACAAGCTCTAAAGATGGAATGAGAATCCTGATTAACGACTACGGAGAACCAGAAAATAATCAACGTCGTCGGGTTTGACAAAATCGTGCTCTTCTACCAGTACGAATCCCGCTCGGGCAGCCTCCCCGATTACGATATCTCGATCAATACCGTGATCGTCACCCTTGCCGTTGCGGTCGATTATTCCGAGTAGAGCCCCGGGACGCATCGCCAGTCTTGTTCTCATCAGTAATCTCACTGGCTCCGCGACTTCATGATATGTCTTCAAAAGCAGTACGGCATCAACGCTTTTTTCAGGCAGCAAGGGATCATCTTCCTTGCTAACTATGGTACGAATATTGGGCAATTGCTCACGTTTAGCCCTCTCATCAATGTGCTTAATGTATTCAGCATTGATATCTACCGCATAGACCGTTGCACTAGCTCCCACTCGTCTGGCTGCTCGAACTGTAAACCATCCCGATCCAGCTCCTATATCAGCAACGTGCGATCCCTCTCTGATTTTCAGGATATCCATCACCCGGTCGATCTGGAGCTTCTGGTCACGCTTAGGATCTTCAAAGATTGACAGGCTTCCGGTGTACGGCTCACTGGTATCTCGCTCAATCTCTTCAACGGGTTGTTTCTGGGGCTTTTGAAGAAATGCAGTTGAATCTTCGGTTATGGCAGGCTCTCGTTGAGGAACAACTGCACCCACTGAAAGAAGTCCGGTCACGAGAGCAAGTATTAGAAGAAAGAGCTTTCTCCTAAAAAGCCAAAGATGGGCCATACAAATCCTTCCGATTAAGATATTTTGGAGGGGAGTTCGTCAGGATTCTAGCGTTAATTCATCAAGCTGAACAACTTCACTCAGTTGACTGCTTTTATACGCGCTAGCTTTTTAAAGAGTGGCTAGTTTTTCCTGCGAGCTTGTTTGAGGATTCAGATAAAGATCGTTGGTCTTCCCGCAAGAGCACAGCAATCGAATTCCGACCAAACTTTCACCATCATATGTGAAACGTTCTTTGGTAAGGGGAGTTTCTGGCGTATACGGATTTTTTCCGCATTGGCATCTAAAAGCTTTGACTAAACCTTCAACCTGTTCTTCTATTACCGTGATCGCAGTTTCTGGAGTTTGGCCCGCCTGGGGCTTAAATCTCCCTGATAATGGTTCGCCCTGGCTTTTCCGAGTGAAGCGGAGTAGCGTCACGACAGCACCCAAAACAATTAAACCTGCAACTATAAACCACAGGGCTAACGCGAAAGTCACAGCTGGAAGAGCATCGGTGGTTGTCATGACTCCAACGGTCCCTGTTTCCAGATCAACAATTGCCAAATTGCGCGACTTGTCGATTATTTCCAGATGCCGTGGCACATTTTCAGCTGAGACATGATCAGCGAGGGTCTCAAGCGAGTAATCAAGCCTAATTCTGCTTCCCTCCTGGCTATGGCTATACTTCAGGCTAAATGCACCATCAGAGATGTTACCCTGGTCCACATAGCCGAGATGCGCTTGCGGCAGGTTGATCTCGATAGATTGTTTTAACGACATCGGGTGATTGACCACTAGTGGCATCTGACGTTTTGTAATGTTTGGCTTCTTAAGTTCAGCCAAGATGCGATCCGCGAGAATGCGATGTTTGCCCTCATTCCAAAACTCATCGATAAAATACTTCTCGACAGTAACAAGAGTATTATTCTCGGCGTCATCCTCAATCTGAGGTGAACCATCTGGCCTTATGGAAGGTTTCGAGTCAGCGTAGTAATTCAAGAAATACTTTGCTAGTTCCTCGCGTGAATAAAGAGATAGGCTATGGCGCATTGCATCAGCATCAATGCCGCGGTAAATACTTGTCACTGTATACGCAATGGCGCCTGTTCCGTCTTTGATTTCAAAAACTTCATTTACGGTGGTGGATGCCGAATCAAGGCCAGGTAACGGTATCTTCTCCAGTTGGTAGTTACCTTGCTGAATAACAAGCGCATTTTCAAAAGGCGGATCGTAGTACTGGCCCAGGTTCCCACGCTGATAGCTGATAGTGGGATCCAACCAATACGTCCTACCGTCTAATCTGACCCGCACAATGACGTGATCAAATTCGTAAGGTGAGGGCATTCGCTCTCCCAAAGTTCTTCCGCGCATCGTATCTACCAATGCTGGTGCGGCATCGATGTCCAAATTTTGAAGAATTGTGGCTAGAAGTAGCGATTTGTCCTTACAGTCGCCAAAACGTCGCGCCAGAACTTTCGCTGGGGGATTAGGTTTGTGTGAGTACTCGCCAAGATCGATTCCCAGGTACCGTATCTCATCCTGTACAAAGCGCAAGGCGGCAATGAGTTGCTCTGGCTGAGAGGGTAGGGCATTCCGCCAGTGAGCCACTTTCGAGGTCATTTCATCCGGAAGCCGTGAGCTCTTGTATAACGATAATCCCCACTCGACCACCTCCTGCCAGGACTGGAACTCGGTAAAATTTACCGTGGGATAGCGATACAACCAATCCGGGGTGCCGTCTTCATCTTCGATAGCAGGAACGTTGCTTAGTTCCCAGGAGTACTCCGTCTCTCGCGTTGAAGTCGAAATCGAAGGTTCAGTGTCGGTATTTTCCTTCCAAATAACAAATTGGCGATGAGAGGGCCAAACCAGTCGCAGGTGGAGTTTCTCTATAGGTTGTCCGTCTGCAAGATAAAAGCTGTCTACAAAACGCCCTCCAAGTACCGGATTATCTCCGCTCACGGTATAGGCGTAATCGACGAGATCCCCTATTCGAAGATCACTAAGGAAAATCAGGGCCGACAAGGTTCCATTGTAAAGTTGTTGGTCCAGCTCTTCTTCTTGCTGAATAATCTTCACCTCAGATGGTTTCAAGGCATTAATAGTGATGTCGCCTCGTTGAATCCGAATGAAGTGAATTGTCAGTTTCTGGTAAGTGGGTTCAAAACTGAATCTCAATTGAGAAAGATCGTTGAGCCCAGCAGTCGTATCAATTCTGATGACATGATGCGTGTAGCGATCCACACTCGTTCCTGAAACTCGAGTCTGATGATCATCCAGAACAAATGAGGAGCCACTTGAAGGCACAGTTCGGTTCGGGTCAGGTGGATCGGTTGAGACACTGAGAACCCACGGTTGAGGTGGTCTTACTGAGAACGAGGGCTTTGCCAGTGTGTGCTGACTCCAAATCAGCACTAGCGCGCAACAGCTTAACAGGGTGGCAATCCTGGCATGCCTTGAAGTGGGAGAGTCGGCAGTGAGCATGTCACAAACGAAGCCTGTGCAAGTAAGGTAACGACTTTAAGGATCAGATATAGCCGATATTGCTTATGAAGATTACTACGTCGCAGAATAAGTGGTCTAGTGTAATACGGTTGTACGGTAGGACACGCATAGCCTGGATTAAGACTCCTGATGCTCTTCGCCATCGTATCGTAAGACACTCTTCTCGCCATCAATCACCGTCTCTAGATACACCATGCGACCCCAAAGCGTGTACACATGCTCTAAGGCTTTGCGAGCGTAGCGCATGTCTAATTCTGTTCCTTCAAAGGAGTGCCTCAAGTAAAGTTCGCGATTTCCATTGTAATCACCATCTGCAACCTCAATAAATGGAAAGCCAAAATTGGTCATGTTTGAAACCAACTGGTCTCGAACGCGCTTCCAATTCTTCTCGGTGATTGTCCACTCCTCATCATCAACTAATTCATAGACAAAGAGATCTAGATCTTCGCAAAGGTCCTCAGTTAAGTAGTTGCGCAGAAATGAGACGTCGCTCTCAAGTTCGCGCACCTCAAAAATCTTTTCCTGTCCTTCTCCACCATTCCGACCAAACTTTTCGCGCTCTTCCTCTGAAGGATTGTCCCAGCGTCTTTCTATGTCTTCATAGATCTTGAAGCCGAGGTAATAAGGATTTAACTGTCCCTTGTGCGGCGACACCACGCCCGAATGAAGGTCCGCAAATTCGATAAGCTCCTTATCTGGAAGTCCCAGCTCACGCATAATCCGCGCATGCCAGAAACTGGCCCAACCTTCGTTCATGATCTTGGTTTGCATTTGGGGCACAAAATATTCCATCTCCTCGTGAATCATTGCCATGATGTCACGTTGCCAGTCGCTGAGAGTTGGCGAGTTCTTCATTATGTAAAAGACGATGTCTTTTTCGGGAAGGGGCTCAGTTCTTCGTGGCGAATCCTGCTCAGAAGCATCAATGGACGGAAGCTCTCCCGTTTGTCTTTCCAGCTTCCACAGATCGTCATACCGGCCCTCCCGCGGTTGTTGTTGGGCTCTGCGCTTCTCCTCAGCTATCGAAATCTCTCTCTTGATAAAGAAGTTGGGATCGATGTGCTCCTCTATGGCCAGCACGGCATCGAGAAATCTCTCGACAGTCTTTCGACCATGCTTGAACTCGTACTCCATCATCCGCTGGGAATGGGTCGATACACTTTCCACCATTCGCCGATTCGTCTTTGAAAAATAGACGTTGTTCTTGAAGAAATCGACATGCCCCAAAACATGGGCAATGACTAACTTGTTTTGCACTGGGCTGTTAGTTTCGAGCAAGAAACCGTAGGCAGGATTGGTGTTGATAACGACTTCGTAAATCTTTGAAAGTCCGAAGTCGTACATCGTCTTCATTCGATGATAAGCCTTACCAAAGGTCCAGTGAGAATAACGGCCCGGGAGAGCGTATGAGCCTACCTCGTACATCACAGTCGCAGGTACAATTTCGAAGCGCGTCGGGTAAGGATCCAAACCAAAATTCTGGGCAACCTCCCAGATTTGCTCGAGTGACTTTTCTAGCTCTCTGATTTCCCGATCTTCCATGATTTGATAAATCCCTGGCCCCATCACTAAGCTGGAGTCTCAACACCCCTTCGCCCGAAGAACTGCTTAAGTGCAGGATAGACATCCTCTTTGTCATCGATTCGTACGCCTACGAACCTGTCTTTGTTTTGTAGCCGATCATTAAAGATCGAGAGCAGCGCTCCTGACGAGCGTCGATAACTTCCTGAACCTTCTTCACCAATCTCGCCGTAGCCGAAGAGATTGCAAGTAGAAATGAGTTCATCGGCCAACCGCACCGCCTCCTCATTATCTGAGTAATAGTTGTCACCATCGGAAAAATGGAACGGATAGATATTCCAGTCAGCGGGCCGGTAACGTTGCCTTATGATATCCAGTGCTAACTGGTAAGCAGATGAAACGACTGTTCCCCCGGATTCGCCTTGAGTGAAGAACTGCTCTTCAGTCACCTCCTTTGCTTCCGTGTGATGAGAAATAAAGACGATATCTACGTTGTCATAGCGAGTGCGCAAGAAACGAACCATCCAGAAATAGAACGAGCGTGCGACGTACTTCTTAAACTCTCCCATCGAACCCGAAACATCGATCATCGCTATCACAACCGCATTTGATTCATAGCGCATTACCTCTTCCCAAGTCTTGAATCTCAAATCTTCCTTTTTGATATTGCCAAACTGGGCCCCTTGTCCCTGGCGTGCGTTACGTCTCAGGTTTTCAAGAATCATGCGGCGCTTGTCTAGATTAGCGATCGCCCCCGTCCGACGAATCTCATTAAATCTCGTCTTCTTCGATTGCACCGCTTTCTTTGCTTTTTCTTCGAGAAAAGGAAGGTGCAGGTCCTCGAAAATCAGTGCCGCAATTTCGTCAATGTTGACTTCCGCCTCGTAGTATTCGGCGCCTGACTCTTGGCCAGCCTGACCACCACCACTTCCCTGCCCGGGCTGGCTTTCTCGACCAATGACGTCACCAACGCGGGTTTTTCCATCTCCCTGGCCCACATTCTTCTTCTTGTGGTAATCAAAACGGAATTTGTATTCGTCGAGCGCCCGCATGGGTACTTTGACGGTACGCTTTCCATCTGAAAGGATAATTGCCTCGTTGGAAACAATCGAACCTAAATTCTTTCGAATTGCTTCCTTTACCCGCTCTTTGTGTCGATCCTGGTCGATAATTCCTTTACGCTGTAGCGACCAGTCATTCCGTTGAATATTCATGGCTTACGTCTTTAAACAAAAGAGACTCTCACACAGAAACAAGTTCCATGGGAGCTGGAATTCTCGCCCGTTGCGAACAGAAATCTGAAACGACCTCAGTAAACGAGTAGGGAAATTCTTCCTGAGGGTTATGTCCGCAACCGCGAACGATTATTAAGCGCGAACCGTTGATCTGCCGATGAAGGCGCTCACCTTCGTGTAGCGGCACATCCTGATCATTCTCTCCCCAAAGCAGTAACGTAGGTTGGGTGATAAGGTGCGCTTCACGTTGGATTCGATCTGCATCCCACCTTCTCACAGTGCGTATGATTGCACGATGTGTCGCGGAAGCGCTTAGCGGCAGATGCCGCGCATCTACTCTTCGTTCGTCGAGCTTGCGGTCATGTTTATCGTACACGCGCTTCATACGCCTACGGAGTAATCGTCGCGAACCTATGAGTAGCGGAGAAACAAGATCGCCGAGCAGCGGTGAACCGAATAAGCGCATTAACAGATACCTTGTGGGGTCGTTATTTGTTACAGCGCCAACGAGAACCAACTGTTCCACTCTTTCGGGAAAGTTCAGCGCAACTGTTGCTGCTACTGCTCCGCCGTATGAGCTGCCAACGAGGCTGGCGCGCTCAATTCCGAGCTGCTCCATCAGGCTCACAATCATTTTTGACTGAGAAAGGATCGTGTATTCGCCGTTCCTTGGCTTACCAGAATAGCCGTAGCCCAGGAGATCAGGTGCAATGACTCGGAATCCTTTTGCAGCAAGTTTCAAAAGGACATCGCTCCAAACGAGAGTGGAAGCACAGAAGCCGTGTATTAGGATTATCGGGGGAGCATCAGGCGGACCAGCTTCCTGGAAATGAATACGAACTCCATCGAGTTCGGTGAAGCGAGAATGTTCTGAATTGAACACTGATGCGCGGTTCTTTTCCCAGTCAACATCTTTTGGTCGACCGAGCAGTCTTGCAACAACGGCAGCGCCTGCCAGTCCGATAAACCCTCCAATTAGATAACGCTTCTTCATTCTAGTTTTGAATGCCAACCACATACTTCTAGCCCGCTTTAACGTGGCGACAGAACCCCTGGCGTTGCCGCCTCTGCCGCCCGCGAAAGCGGGCTGAACATCTCCTAGTTCCGTTTCGAGAGTCTGACAATTCTCTCGCTACTCGAACTCGCAGCTTCACCGATCAACGGGAGAGCAGCGTGCCTACGTAAGTCAAAAGTTCATTTGCGCATACGGGACAGTAATTGTGCTCCTTTACCAATCTATCAACAACGTCGTTTATCTTCCGTAACTGATCGGGATCGGGTGTCTTGGCTGAAGTTGTGATTTTCACCACATCCTTCAGGTCTGCAAAGATCTTCTTTTCAATCGCCTCTTTTAGACGCTCGTGCGAATTGTATTCGAAGGGCTTGCCCTTGCGCGCGTATGAAGAAATGCGAATCAGGATCTCTTGCCGGAATGTGTTCTTGGCGTTGTCAGAGATACCGATCTGCTCCTCGATAGAACGCATCAGTTGCTCATCTGGATCCATCTCTTCTTCGGTTATGGGATCCTTCATTCGTTCTTTGTTGCAATATGCCTCGACATTATCGAGATAGTTATTGCACATTGTTCGCGCCATTTCTTCGAATGAGTAAACAAATGCTCGCTGCACTTCGATCTTCGCCAGTTCGTCATACTCTTTTCGCGCGAGCGAAATCATATTCAAGTAGCGTTCGCGTTGATCTGAGCTGATGCCGGTATGTTGTTCAAACCCGTCTTTAATCGCCCGCAAGGCATCGATCGGGTTAATGCAAGTTACCCCATCTCGAACGAGAGCGCCGGAAAGACGGTTGATGATATAGCGAGGCGAAATTCCGTCCATTCCTTCACGCACGGTTTCATCTTTCAACTCGCGTACATCTTTGGACTTGTAACCTTCAACATCTTCACCATCGTAAAGCTTCATCTTCTTTACGATATCGACGTTCTGACGTTTCGGTTCCTCGAGGCGCGTCATAACCGCAAACATTGCCGCGACTCTTAAGGTATTTGGCGCCAGGTGAACACTGCGCAAAGCCTCCGACTGATGCAGTAGCTTGTCATAGATGCGTTCTTCCTGGGAGACACGCAGGTTATAGGGCACTCGCACGAGAATTATTCGATCCTGGAGCGCCTCTGATTTGCGGTTCCCGGCAAACGCAATGTACTCGTTTTCATTTGAGTGCGAGAGGATCACTTCGTCCGCATAAATCATCGCGAAGCGACCCGTCTTAATGCTTTGTTCCTGAGAAAGAGTAAGAAGGCTGTAGAGAAACTTCTCATCAACCTTCAGCATCTCGACGAATTCCATAAGGCCACGATTGGCAATATTGAGTTCTCCATCAAAGCGATATGCGCGCGGATCTGATTCGACGCCGACCTCTCCAATGGTGGAGAGATCTATCGAGCCAGTGAGCTCGGTAATATCCTGAGACTTGGGATCACTCGGTGAAAACGTCCCGATACCAACACGTTCCTTCTCAGAGAAGATCACGCGGTGCACGCGAACCTCTTCGTGACGACCACCATAGGTATGTTCCAGAGCATAGCGACATTGCGGACAAAGGTCTCCTTCGATGTAGATGCCATAATGCTTCTCTACTTCAGGGCGCAGTTGATGTGGAATTAGGTGCAGAGGCTCTTCATGCATCGGGCAGTCTTTGATGGCATAGACAGCGCCACTTTCTGTCGCAGTCCAATCTTCGAGACCACGTTTTAGCATATTTACGATTGTCGACTTACCACCGCCCACCGGGCCCATCAGAAGCAGAATCCGCTTACGCACTTCCAGTCTCTGCGCCGCCGATTTGAAGTATTCGACAAGTTTCGCTATCGGCTCTTCGATACCGAAGAGCTCCGAAGCAAAAAACTTGTAAGAGATTACTTCATGGTGAGTACCCTCGTTTACTCTCTCAATTCCGGCCGCATGAATCATGTCGTTGACGCGGGCGTGTGAGAGTTGAGCGATTCGTGGGTTTTGGGCGACGAGTTCGAAGTAGTCACGAAAGGTACCTTCCCAGCGTAAGGCTTCGTGCTCACGGCGCAGATCTTCTAATCGTTCGCTTATGTTGAATTTCTTGTTGCCATCCTGCTCTTGCATAGCCTTTGTAAACCTCTTGGGCTTCGCGCGTGGACAGCGTGTGGGATATTGCACGCCTAACCAGTTGACCAGAATAGCTAATGGTGATTTGAGCTTCTGGTCTTGTGTTGTTTGCCTCGATATGATCCGCATCAGGCGCGCGTTAGCCAGCTGCCACATCTTCGAAGCAACAAATTCTCAATGAGCTTAACTGTTTTCAATGGGAGCCGCTGATGGGAACGCTTGTACGGAAGCGATCATTGCAGCGCTTCCCTGATGTTGTTGCAAGTATAGCACAGCCTGCAAATGTGCAGAGCAATCTCTATTTTTGCCTTATTGCAACAACTACTCGCGGATGTAGCAAACTCTTTTCGAGATTGTAAAAACCGACACCGATCAGAGTTCCATCATCGTCGAGCATTCTCACCTTCGCTTTATCAGCCCATCCTGTGGCAAGCTCATCTTTTACTGGGAAGGGTACGCCATTGCGGGCTTGCTCCGCAGCGGCAGAACTTAGATGCAGAAAAGGCATGTCAGAGAGCGCTGCGTCTGGTGAAATAAGAATAGTTGAAAGTGTTTCGTAATCAACATGCTCTTTCAGTCGGTCCAAATTAACCGCTCCGTTAATATGAAACGCGCCGGCCCTAGTTCGGCGCAACTCTGCCAAATGAGCGGGGACACCCAACCGTTCTCCGACACTTTCGGCTAGAGCTCGGACATAAGTGCCGGCTGAACAAACAACTCGAACGGCCAAATCCACTGTCCCATCAGCATTGTCTTTAAGAAGTGAGGGTTGACCTGCTGGTTCAAACGCGTGGACCTTCACCCGCACCGGTTTTCTTTTAACTTGTTCGCCACGGCGGGCCATTTCATAGAGCCTTCGACCTTGATACTTTTTGGCGGAGTACATTGGGGGCAGTTGTTCAATCTCTCCCTGTAAACTTTTGAGAGCTCTTAAGACTTGAGCTGGATCCAAATGAATTGAGTCAGCTTTCGCAATTGTCTTACCGGAAATGTCACCCGTGTCGGTTGCGTAGCCAAATCGAATCAGAGCTTCGTATTCTTTGTCTGCAGTGTTAACGAACTGGGCCAGTCGGGTTGCCCTGCCTATGAGTAACACGAGCACTCCCGTTGCAAATGGATCAAGCGTGCCAGTGTGGCCTACCCGGCGTTCATGCAGCATGCGCCGCACGCGAGCTACGACGTCATGCGAGGTTAATCCAGCAGGCTTGTCGATGATTAGAATGCCGTCCATCTGGTGAAATGGTAAATGGTGATCAAAGAAATCAGAAGTCCGGAGTCAGAAGACAGAAGTCAGGAGTCAGAAGTTCAGCGTACGACCGCCTGGCGGCGGTTTGCGAGAATCAGAGACTCTTGTTTTCTTCGGCATCGGAGCGCTTGACTTCTGGAAAGAGACCCTCTCCTGACTTCTGACTTCATGCTAATATCGCTCCTCAATGGACTTAAAAAGAAACAAAGGCAACGGCGTAAAGAGACTGACGCCTGAACAGGTCCGGCGCCGCACGTTCGAGCGCGCAATCAAACTACTTACCACCCGACCACGTTCCATTGCTGAACTGCGGGAGTTACTTCTCAAAGGACGCAACACAAGCAAAGTCGTGGTAGAAGACGCACTTTCTCGACTCATCGAATACGGCTATCTCGATGACGAACGGTTTGCTTTAGGCTATGCGTCATTGAAACTACGACAGAGGCCAATTGGACGCCTACGACTCCGGAGAGACCTAAGCGTCAAGAAGTTAGACCAGGCGGTTGTAGATGAAGTCCTCGATCGAGTGTTCACGGAAATATCGGAGACAGAGTTGATTGAGCGGGCGATTGAGAAACGAATACGCCTGCGTGGCCGTCCGACTGACCGGGCCGAGAGTAAGAAGCTTTTCGACCATCTGCTGCGTCAAGGATTTCCGTTCGAGTTAGTTGCAGAAAAAGTTCGCGACGTTTCGGCCTGTGAGCTGAGCCAGTGGGAGTAATCCGTTTAAATTGGAAATTGAACGGAACAGATATTGAGATCACGCCCGCATAACGCGGCCGAGCCGTTACTTATACAATCATTGAGCAAAGCGAAAATGAGATGACCTGGCGAAACAATGTGTTGGGCGATTTCTAGATTGTTCAGAAACAGAAATGAACTATGCGCTAAAGCGAATTCTTTGAGTACCTAAAAGCACCGACCAGGTCCTTCGCTATCTTTTCTTACATTTCAATAGGTCACCCGTCTACGGCTTCGCCCACCCTAACAGCGCGTGCTACACTTTTCGGCTGTCAAATTCGTTAGATTGGCGACTGATTTACACTAATCATGACTGGAAACGAAATACGCGAAACCTTTCTTAAGTATTTCGAACGACACCAACATACTCGTGTGCGTTCAAGCCCGCTCCTGCCCGCTAATGATCCGACCCTTCTTTTCACCAACGCCGGTATGAACCAGTTTAAGGATGTATTCCTTGGCTTAGAAAAACGTGACTATGTACGCGCCTGCTCATCTCAAAAATGTATACGCGCTGGCGGTAAACACAATGATCTGGAGGAAGTTGGGAAGACTGCCCGGCATCACACCTTCTTTGAGATGCTGGGGAATTTTTCCTTCGGTGATTACTTCAAGCGTGAGGCTATTCAGTTTGCCTGGGAACTCGTCACAAAGATCTTCGGTATGGACCCCCGACACCTGCGAGTCTCTGTGTTTCGAGAAGATGATGAAGCGCGAGCTCTTTGGAAGGAGATAGCCGGGCTTCCCGACTCGCGAATTTACGGTCTGGATGAAAAGGATAACTTCTGGCAGATGGCCGATACTGGCCCATGTGGACCGTGTTCTGAGATCTACATTGATCTAGCGCACGTTGCTAAAGATTGGCGTTTTCCAGAAGGTGCAACCGGAGAATGGACTGAATTGGATCGCGAAGAGTTTTCAACAGAAACTTTTATTGAAGGCTCCGACGCCGGACGATTTCTAGAATTCTGGAATCTCGTCTTTATGCAATATGACCGGAGTGCGGATGGGACTCTGACGCCATTGCCTAAACCTTCAGTCGATACTGGAGCTGGATTAGAGCGCATCGCTGCGATCATGCAGGGCGTGACGTCGAATTACGATACCGACCTCATTAGGCCCATAATCGATTTCACAGCTCAACTTTCCGGCAAGACTTACAAACCAGAATCCGGAGAAGGATTCGCAATGCGCGTAATTGCGGATCACGCACGCGCTACTGCCTTCTCAATTGCTGACAGCATTCTGCCGGGTAATGAAGGCCGAAATTACGTCTTGCGAAAGATTATGAGGCGTGCGATTTACCACGGTCGCCACACGCTCAATTTCGAGGAACTCTTCTTTTATAAGGTTACGGATTTTGTCGTTGATCAAATGCGCGAAGCGTATCCCGAACTCGAAGCTTCTCGAGATTTCATCGAGCGTATGGTGAAACTCGAAGAGAATCGGTTCAGCACAACTTTGACAGTTGGTCTGCAGAAGCTTGATTCCTTATTCGCGAAGACTCCTGATGGAGAAGTTCCCGAGTATGCCGAACTGGCTCGACTCTATGACACTTTCGGCACCCCGAGAGATCTGATCCGCGTTAGCTTGGAAGAGCGCGGATTCCGGATTGATGAGGAATCCTTTAGTCGCGAATTCGAAGCCGCACTGACCAGAATTCAGCAAGTCGAAGTACGTGAATGCGGTGAGGTTCACGCAAAAGCTCGCCCTGTTTACTCACAGATCATCGATCGAGTTGGTAAATCAACATTTACAGGATATGAAGGCACTCGCCTCGAAGATGCGAATATCGTTGCATTAATAAGAGTTGACGCAGAAGTATCGGAACTTAGTGAAAACGAAGACGGGGAAGTTGTTTTGGATCGTACTCCCTTCTATGCTGAATCGGGTGGCCAGGTCGGCGATACCGGAACAATGGCAATTGGTCACACGCATGTCACTGTAAAAGATACGATCTCGCCCGTAAGTGGTTTAATCGTTCACCGCGTCGCTGTGACACAGGGAAGTCTACAGGTCGGTGATGAAGTAGTCGCCGATGTTGATGTTGAGAAACGTGACGCCACTCGAAGAAACCACACTGCAACTCATCTATTGCACGCTGCCTTGCGCGAAGTGCTCGGCGGACATGTAAAGCAAGCGGGCTCCGTTGTGGCGCCGACTTATCTCCGCTTCGATTTTACTCATTATCAGCCTCTAACTGAGGCCGAGATGGCAGAAATTGAGCGCTTGGTGAATAACCAGATTCTTCGCAATGTTGATGTGCAGACCGACATTATGCCGGTCGAGGAAGCTATCCGAGGGGGAGCGATGGCCCTCTTTGGCGAGAAGTACGCAGGCATGATGCGAGTACTGACAGTGCCAGGATTCTCAAAAGAACTATGTGGAGGTACACATGTTCACGCTACAGGAGACATTGGTCTGTTCAAGATCGTAAGTGATGAATCGATTGCCTCGGGAGTACGAAGGATCAGAGCGGTTACAGGTATTGACGCTTTCGAACGATTTCGGGAGGCAGAATTGCTGGTAGATAAGCTTGCTGGAGATTTAAGAACTTCTCGCGTTGACTTGCCGGCTCAAGTGCAACGATTGCAAGAGGAACTGCGGAAGACGAGACGCGAAGCTGAGCAACTCAAATTAAAGATTGCCAGTGGCTCGATCGGATCCTCAACAAATGGTGACGAAGCAAGAGAAATTGGTGGCATTCGTGTTCTGGCGCGCGAGGCAAGTGATCTAGACGCGGGCGGCATGCGACAGCTATCCGACACGCTTCTTGCGCGAATAAAATCCGGAGTGGTTGTTCTCGGGCGAACTGGGGAAGGTAAGGCTTCGCTTATCGTACGTTCGTCACCGGACGTAGCTAAGAAAGTTCCGGCGGGCCAGGTTATTAAAGAATTGGCAGCCATTGTGGGCGGACGTGGTGGGGGTAAGCCGGACATGGCTGAAGGCGGCGGCAACCAGCCAGAGAAGCTGACCGAAGCGTTGAACGCAAGCTATGAGATCGTTCAGAAGCTTATTGAAAGCTGATCCACCAAAACAACTGAATTGCATGAATAAGAATTCGTGAGAGTTCGTGTTATTTGGTGAATGAACGTTGTCTAGATGAGAGAAACCAGAGCTTAGAGACAAACTATGAAGTTTGCCGGGGAAGAGATGAATATCAGCGACGAGTGGGTAAGGACGACAAACTGAAGAAGTTTGTCGAAGCTCTCGGCGACGGAGCTCAGGCTTTGGACTTTGGGCTTTGGACTTTGGGCTTTGGACTTTGGACTTTGGACTTTGGACTTTGTAAGGGCGCGAGAGCACAGAGTGTGTGCTCTCGCGTTTTTCGTTATCCGGGGGCAAGCGGTAACGCCGTTCGAGTCGGCAAAGGTTAACTACATTGTTTGTTGTCGCTCGGTTAGCTGGATTCCCATCTTCTCGAGGGTCAACTTGTTCAAGGTGCCAGTGACCTTCAGACTCTCGGCCCTTTGATAGTCCTTTAGACCAGAGCGAGTGGCGTCGTCCAGACTGCCTGTCTGCTCGCCGTGATAAAAGCCTCGTTTTTTCAAGATCCCTTGAGCTTGTTTGATTTGGTCTTTAGTAGCCCTGAAGACTGGGCCACGTTTTTTAGCCGTGCTCGATCCAGCTTTGCTCGACGAGCTAGTACTTTGGGCTGCTACTACTCCGGTTGAGAGAGCAAGCAGCAACGACAGAGTGAGGGTTAGAAGTTTTTTCATATTGTTCCCTTCTTTTTGTGAGGCGCGCAGATGCGCGCGGGTTATGGAACGTGTGAGGTTCCGTTAAAGCGCCCGTATGATACTACCGCTGTCAAGTTCATAAAACAGAGGCGTGGGGAATAAAACATCTGACGCAACTGCACCAGCGGGCCACTGAGACTCTTCGCTGCGAGAAGGATGAAGGCGGAAGATTTACCTCTAAGGTAAACACAGTTGGTCTTTGTTCAACAATGTGCTAGGATCGGGCTCGTTTCGGGGTCGCTTGATACTCGGCAACCCCAAAAACCTCACAAACCAAGCTGAAAGCTCAACAGAACAAACCAGAAAATGAAGAATCTTTGCCTACTAAACGCAATTATCCTTATTTCGGCGCTGCCTGCGCTCGGACAGAATACTTCCTATCGCTTCGATAATTTTGATTTCGATAATGGTGTCCGAATAGAGCTACCACCCCCAAGCGAAAATAACCCCAAGCAGAATCCGCGATCCCGAAAACTTAAACCCACCAGCCTCGCGTACTCTCATGCCAGTTCCCCTCTTGACCGCCTTAAAGGTCTCGATCTCAGCACATCCCTCAAGGGTTATACAACTGGTGACCAAAACATTGACAACCTCATTTTGGAATCGGGAAAACGAAACTCGGTCGATCCCCTTCTCATTTATGCTGTAATGCACCAGGAATCTACTTTTAAGAAATTTGCCCTTTCACCAAAGGGTGCACGTGGACTGATGCAATTGATGCCACCAACAGCGAAGCGTTTCGGTGTTACCAGCATTTTCGATCCAAAGCAGAATATTGAGGGTGGAGCTCGCTACCTTCGTTTCTTACTTGATTATTTCGATGGAGATATCAAGCTAGCTTTAGCAGGCTACAACGCGGGGGAAGGCGCGGTCATGAAATTCGGCTACCGCGTACCCCCCTACCGAGAGACACAGGAATATGTCCGCCGGATTGGAAATAGATATTCGTTGATGCGCGATCCATTAACCGCTCGTCAGGCAAACGGCCTCACCCCAGAGCAGTTCGCAGCGCTCCGGCAGAAAGAGTCAACTCCTCTAACTGTCTACGAACGCAGTGTATTTGCGGTGAAGTTACCTGACGGTCGATTGCAGTTAGTCAGTCAGTAGCCGCATATCACTGGAAAGTCTTGAGCGAGGTGGAACCTGCCATGGGTCCACCTCGTTTTATATTTCTGGTGAAAGCCTCTCTTTAGGTATGATTTGACGCAGTCAGAGACTTCAGGGGACAAATTCTATGCATTGTTCTAACTGTGGTTACTATCTACCGCCAGGCGTGCGCTTCTGCTCAGGCTGCGGTTCACCCGCCAACGATCCTGAGATCACTCGTATCGCTCGGGTCAGGGACGGCCTCAGTGAGAACGAATATAGTGAAGAGCTCGAGCACAAGATCTTTACCGTACGTCCCACGATGATCTTCATAAAAATCGGCTATGCCATCGCAGTAATTGGTGCAATTATTCTCGTCTTCTTGTTAGCGCTTCTGAATGCTCCTCCATATATGTCTATTCCTCTCGGTATGGCTTTACTGTTGATTCCTGCTTATTACCACATACGTCGCAACATGATCCGCTATACCCTTACTGACTCCAAGATCGAAATTGATAGAGGTTTGATAGCCAAGACTACTCATAGCATTCCGTTGAGCAAGATCCAGGATGTGACTGTCTCAGCAACCATTCCCCAACGCCTAATGGGATTCGGTGATTTGATTGTAGATAACGCGAGTGAAGTCGGCGGTACGACAGTTTTCCATAACATAAGCAAACCCAGGTATTACGCCGATCTCCTTTTGCGCGAGCTGCGTCGCTGGCAGTAGACTATCCAATGTCCAAAGTCCAACGTCCAATGTCCAAAGTCGACTTTGGATTCTTTGAGTCATGGACAAGGGGTCATTGGACTTTCGGCTTCGGACATTGGACTTTGGACAATTGGAATTT
>CAZNPP010000020.1:37964-45097 GCA_964574785.1 uncultured Chloracidobacterium sp.
GGTTTAGGGAACATCCAACTTGCTGCGGGTTCTAAAGAATGGTTAATTTGTACTTGGAGTTAGGTTTTTGCGATTTAAGGCAATAAATAAAGCCTCAGCAGTCAGCATTCTTTTGCTGGTACTTGGTGCCCAGGGCTTGGCAAACCCATTATCTGGCTCCTCTGTAGATCTACTTCCACAGAAAATCGGAGAGTTCCGTCAGTTGAAACCACTGCGACAGGATATCCTCCTCTTTCGCGAGGGCATCCTGACATCAAGCGATGTGAGAACTGATACCGACGGAAAGCCAGCATTCAGTGTGGCCGAAGTTGACTTCGTCTCCACTGAGCGGGACCGGTTTTTAGTGGAAGTCGTCAGACTTCGCGCGGACACAGAAGCGTATTCACTTCTTACATTGGTTGTTCAAAGGATGCGTAAAGCTGATCCTTCAGCTAGTTTGCAGCTGAGCGAGGTTGGGACGGCCGGAGTTATCACCCCTGCAACCGTTGTCTTCTTCAAAGGGCCAGTTGTTGTCAGGGTTTCAGCCGCAACTCAGAACGGCATAAAAGAGCTTGTAAGTTTTTCCAAGTTGTTGGCCCAAAGTCTTGATGCTGGAGAGGGTGATATTCCGGCAATTGTGAAACATTTGCCAGACTGGGAGAATGCACAGAACATAACACACGCAGTTACCCTAGAGAGTCTCAAGACGATTACACCTGCAGATCAGCCTGTGTTGGACACGTTGATTTTTGACAGCGGAACGGAAGCAGTTGTCGCGAACTACGGTACAGCTCAGATGGTTATAGTTGAGTTCACGACACCTCAAATTGCTGGTGACAATGACAGTCGAATCGCAGCTCGTCTCCAAGAACTCCAGAGTGCGGGCCTAGCGACACCTTCGGCCTACCGGCGGATCGGCAACTATTCAGTTTTTGTCTTCGGTGCCAGTGATGAGACTGCCAAACAATTACTCGGCCAAGTTAAGTATGAGAAGGTTGTGCAGTGGCTTGGCGAAAATCCTTATTGGTACCAGCAAGCCGAAAGAAAGTACCTGGAAACAACCGCAGGCGTGCTAGTAACAGTAATCAAAGCTTCTGGCTTAACGCTGATGATGTGTTTGGCTATAGGAGGGTTTCTCGGCGCACTGTTGTTCAGTTACCGGCGACGTCAACGTTCGAGAGAGGCCTTTTCAGACGCTGGAGGGATGCTACGTCTTAACTTGGATGATATGACGGCGCAGAGAGATCCTCGACGTCTGATAGGTAAAGGGTGATTAGGTCCTAACAGCAAGAAGAAAAAGCGCGATAGGCATAACTGCCAACCACGCCTTTTCTTCTTAAATCGGATCGAACAAGAAAAATACGGTCTGCTGATCCTCCTGGGGGGCTCCCCCAAGCCCCTGACAGGCCGCGGATCAGCAGCACCGTAACGATTGCTCATTGACTGTTAACAAGCGCTAACTCCGTTCCCCCAAAAGAGCCACCACTTGCTTTTTTCAAAACACGTGAAAGGACGCCTCCCCCAAAGCTTCCACTCACCTACAGTCTCAGAGCCTGACCCGATTTACCCTTATCTACCCTTCTTGTTCTGGGAGGCCTCGTTCGCAATGACCGTGCCATCAGATGAAACACTAAGAGCTGGTCTACAGCTCCGGCTATTTTCAACGCAAAATTCGACACTTCAAACATTATTGTTTTTGACGAAGCGAAAACAGATCGGTCATAGCACCGGCAACTGCGTACCCCTTTCATACGTTCAGCGTGTATCAGCGGACTATAATCGCTCGGTCCTGAAACTGGACCAAACTCGTTGGAGGAGGAAGGCTCGTGAAAAATGGAATCTGCGCCAAGTGTTCTTCAAAGACAGTGTGTTCTTCAAAGACAGTGTATTATTCAGACGGAACTGGTAATCAACACGAACTCTCAGTCGACCGTAGTTCACCACACGTCACTCTCTATAAAGAGAACAGATGGATACCGGATATTACGTTTCTTGAAATAGCATATTATCTCTGCCAATCATGCGGCTACTTTGAGTTCTTCGTGCGCGACGTTGATAAATTAGTAAAACTGGAAGAGTGCAGCAACTGGTGCAAGGTTGTTCCATCCTAGCTCAGAGCGGCTAATGTGGATTCGCTCTTTTCTAGTCGTCTTTATTGCGATATTCTGCAAACGCTCTCGTTGTCACAGCGAACTTTGCGCAACAACAATCCGTATATAGACGTTCGGCCAGCCGATGTGAACCGGCCACTAAAGGAGGAACAGACATGGGAATCTTTGACGCCATCCGCTCACAGTTTATTGAGGTAATTGAATGGCTCGATGCCTCTGGGAACACGTTGCTCTATCGATTTCCTGTACGGGGTCAGGAAATCAAGAACGGAGCTCAACTTACCGTGAGGGAATCTCAGGCGGCCGTGTTCGTACACCAGGGACAAATAGCAGACGTGTTTGGCCCAGGACTTTACTCGATCGATGGCGGCAATACTCCAATACTCACCAAACTCGGGGCTTGGAAATACGGATTCAACTCACCATTTAAGGCTGAAGTCTATTTCGTCAACACAAAGCAGTTCACCGATCTTAAATGGGGAACTTCTAATCCTGTGATGATGCGTGACACTGATTTTGGCATGGTGCGCTTGCGAGCCTTCGGGATCTATTCGATTCGTGTAGTCGATCCAAGCGAGTTTATCAAGGAAATTGCTGGAACTAACGCTCATTTTGTCACCGAAGATATCGAAGGACAGTTGAAACGCGCATTGGTAGGAGGGTTTAGTGATGCGCTTGGAGAATCAAAGATCGCGGCCCTGGATCTCGCCTCAAATTACGATGAGTTGAGCAAGTTCATGCGGAATAAGATGAACGAAGAATTCCGCTTGTATGGACTGGAATTAACAAAGTTCATCATTGAGAACATTTCTTTGCCAGCAGAGGTCGAGGCGGCGATGGACAAACGAACCTCGATGGGTGTCATAGGCGACGTTGGGCGTTATGCACAATTCCAAGCTGCTGACGCAATGCGGGACGCGGCCCAGAATCCGTCTGGTGGCGCGGGAACGGGAGTTGGGCTTGGCGCGGGCTTCGCTATGGGCAACGCAATGGCGAGTTCAATGTCTAAAGCTATCAACGAAAGCGGTTCAACCGATGCGAAGATTGGTTGTCCAAAGTGTGGAGCGTCAAATAATGCTGCTGCTAAATACTGCAACGAATGTGGGGCAAACCTCGAGTCAGTCGGAAACCAGGTACCCTGTGTGAAATGTGGGGCGCAGCTCAATGCCGGAGCCAAGTTTTGCGCTGAGTGTGGAACCAAACAGGAGAAGCTTAAGTGTGCAAATTGCCAGGCAGAGCTTCCTGCAGGCGCTAGGTTTTGCAACGAGTGTGGCACCAAGGTTGAACCTTAGTGTCGAAGGTGAACTCGGGAGCTTTTGAAAAGGGGTCGACCTGGAAGGGTTGGCCCTTTCAGTTTACGGTCGAACTCGCATATGTCCCTGTAGCAGCTATAAGCGCAGAATGATATTCTTTATTATTCAATTCCCCTCGTTATCATTTTCCTTCGAAGTTCTGTTGATCAGGAGAATGCTCTGGCATGTTTAGCCGATTCAAACGCCCAAGACGGGTAGTCATTACGGGCATGGGGTGTGTAACTCCGATCGGTATCGGCCGCAAGGCTTTTTGGAGTGGCCTGCTCGAGGGAAAGAGTGGCGTCAAACATATCGAGTCTTTTGAGGTCACGAACTCGGCTGTGAAGATAGCCGCTGAAATCATAAATTTTGACTGGAGAGCACAACTAGACCCGAAGGACCGGAAACATGTTCCGAGGACCGTCCCCCTTGCTTTGGCTGCCACTCGTGAAGCCCTGGAAGATGCAAAGCTCTCACCCTTGGATCTCTCACTGGACCAACGCCGTTCTATAGGCGTGGTCCTTGGAACTGGCGGCGGAGGACTCGCTTTTACTGAACAACAATACGAATATTGGTACGTCGGGCCGCCTTACAAAGCGAGCGTCTATACAATCCCTTCTTCGACACATGGAGGTCTGTCCAGCGAATTGTCGATGGCATTCGGACTGCGCGGTCTTTCTCATATCATTTCAACAGGCTGCACGAGTTCGACCGATGCAATTGCTTATGCCTCCGAGCACATCGCGCTGGGTCGGCAGGACTTGATGATTTCCGGTGGGGTTGATGCTCCGTTGGCGCCAGGGATTCTCGCGGCATTCAATCTGATGACTGTTCTAACAACTTTATGGAACGATGAACCTGAGCGAGCATCACGTCCCTTTTCTCGTGATCGTTCGGGAATGGTCCTTGGTGAAGGCGCTTGGATCTACGTGCTTGAGGAGTTAGAGCATGCCAGAAGAAGGGACGCAAAGATTTATGCTGAGGTTACTGGTTACGGTGCAACTTGCGATGCCTATCATCGGGTGCGTCTGGAAGAGACTGGCGATGAACCGGCGCGGGCCATGAAATTGGCTTTACAGGATGCTGGTAGAGAACCAGAGGATGTTGATTACGTGAATCTTCACGGGACTTCAACGCTACTCAACGATCGCATTGAAACTGCGGCTTTAAGGCTAGCATTTGACAGTCACGCCGCAAGCATACCGATGTCAGCGACAAAATCCCAGGTAGGACACCCCCAGGGAGCTAGTGGCGCCGCAGGCGTCGGCGCTGCTCTATGCGCAATGGTCACAAACACGATTCCGCCTACGATAAATCTTGACGTGGCTGACCCGGATTGCGATTTGGACTACGTTCCGAACCAGGCGCGCGAAGCAACTGTCAATGTGGCCCTTTGCAACTGCATCGGATTTGGCTCCAAGAACAGCGTATTAGTGTTGGAGAAGGCTGGCAGGGGTTAATGTGCATCGCTTTCAAGAACGTAGTGATGAACTCGAGCATCTCGATACCGGACAATACACCTCGGAAGAATATGAGGGCTGTCTTTTAGAACTCAAGAGGGTAAACAGGTGGCTTGGTGATGTAAGCGCCCTCCGGCACTCGCTAATTCCCGAAATCGTCAGAGCAGAGATTCGCGAGTTCTTGCTGCTGGATGTAGGCGCTGGCTCCGGCGAACTCTTGAGAGTGGTTGCCGACTGGGCCAGGAAAGAGAAGAGGCAGGTGCGGTTGACCGGACTAGAACTCAATGCCCGCTCGGCTCAAGCGATTCTGCTTGAGTCTCAAGATTACGACGTCATTAGCTCGGTGCGTGGCGACGCCCGTAACTTACCTTTTGCTGACAACGAGTTCGACTACGTTGTGAGTTCGCTACTACTACACCACTTTCAAGATGCCATCGCTGTCACGGTTCTGCGCGAGATGAGTCGCGTAGCCAGTCGCGGAGTCTTTGTTATCGATCTCCATAGGCATCCACTCGCATATTACGCGTACACAACACTTGGAAACCTATTTTTCCAGAACAGATTGATCCGCGAAGATGGCGCCCTCTCAATTCTCCGCAGCTTCAAACCGAATGATCTACGAATACTGGCTGAGGCTGCGGATTGGGAGAACATCACGGTCCAACGCAAGTTTCCGTTTAGGCTGGTCCTGAGCGGTCGGGCCAAGGGTTAGTGAGTCAAAAGCTCATATGGAAATCAAAGGATCAAGATTCAACTATGACGTGATTATAGCGGGAGCTGGACCTGCCGGAACCAGTGCAGCAATTCATCTCGCTGTGGGAGGCGCTAAGGTTTTGCTCGTCGAACAGAAGAGCTTTCCCAGAGCAAAGCTTTGCGGAGAATTTATCTCTCCAGAGTGCATAGGCCACTTCACGCGGCTCGGAGTTGTTAATCAGATAATTCGTTCAGGGCCAATGCCGCTAAGAGAAACGGTTTTCTATGCTCGTAACGGATCCAGTGTTGTTGTGCCAATAAAGTGGTTTGACCGTTCTTACAGTGCTTTAGGTTTGAGTCGAGCGAGGATGGATCAAACGCTCATCGAAAGAGCTAAGAGTCTTGGTGTTGTTGTGCTTGAAAACACTCGCGTGGTGGATCTACTGAACTCCGGGGAAGTAGTTCGAGGTGTCCGCGTAAAGAGGGGAGCAATCACGGAAGAATTTGCAGGTGTGGTAACTCTAGACGCCACGGGAGCGGTGGGCGCGCTCTCACGAAAAGTTGGTCTAAATGGCAGTCTTGCCGGAAAGGCTAGACCTCGTAAAGTAGCTTTCAAAGCGCATATCGAAGACGCCAACCCTGCTGAAGGCGTCTGTGAAATTTACTCTTATAAAGGAGGTTATGGTGGTCTCAGCGATATCGAGGAGGGTATGAGCAACTTCTGCTTTATTGTTGCAGCTAAGGACGTGCGACTCTGCAACTCCGATCCTGAGCGATTGATGCGCGAGGTAGTGATGACCAATGAGCGCGCTTCTCAAACTCTCTCACAGGCAAGAATCATCTCGAACTGGTTGAGCGTAACGCTGAGAGGTTATGGTCGGCGGGAATTGGTACCAAAAACCGGTTTACTTACTATTGGTGACGCAGCGGCTTTTATTGATCCCTTTACGGGCAGCGGAATTCTAATGGCTCTCGAAAGTGGTGAGTTAGCAGCGTTTACCATTCTTGAACATCTGACCCTTTGCAGAGAACAACATCTCACCGTTTCCAATCTTGGGCGTGACTATTCAAAACGATATCAGCAAAAATTTGACTCACGTTTCAGGGTTTCAGGATTACTTCGGCGAGCAGCATTTCTCCCGGAATTAGCCGACATAGCTATTCGACTTCTTAGCTCGAGCAAGGAAGCGCGACTGAAGGTGGCACGAGCAACTCGCAGATCTCAAGAATGCAATTTGAAGTTTCAATGAGAGTGGCTAAACAGACTGGAGTCACACCTTTACATGTGAATTCAAGTGGATTAAGTTCTTGCCACAACCACTCTTTTGGAGTAAAAAGACAAAGCGGTTTTTGTTTTTTTTGCGCTTCCGGTACCTGCTCCAAGGGGTCGTGCGACGGCGATCGATTACTCCCCATGCGCCGTAATTGTTTAACTGAATAAAAATTTCAAAGACCAAGGGCTGGGAAGCGCTCGTTCGCCAACTCAGTAAGAAAGTTCCACGGAGGATAAGACCAACTCCGTGCGTCTACCTTAGCTAAGGAGAACTCAAATGTTTGTGTTCCTTCCGGAATGGCTCGTCACTCCCTATCGGATTACT
>CAZNPP010000021.1:0-1188 GCA_964574785.1 uncultured Chloracidobacterium sp.
TTTAGTCGCCTTTTCTCGTCCCTAACCGTTCGCGTTCCAACAGTATCTGCTTACGCTCAAGCCCCCACCGATACCCACTCAAGCTTCCATTCCTACCAACAACTCTATGACAAGGAATCACGAGCGCAATAGGGTTTGTCGCACACGCTCGCGCCACCGCTCTGACAGCGTTTGGTTTTCCTATCGCTTTAGCAACATCGCTGTAAGACCGTGTTTCTCCGTAAGGTATAGTCCTCAGTTCCTGCCACACGCGGTATTGAAAGGCGGTGGCTCGAATTTCAAGAGGTAGATCAATATGCGGCTGCTTGCCATACAGATAACGCAATAGATCCTGAACCGGCGCCTGAAGCACCGAGTCATCGCGTTCAAGCTGTGCGGCTTTGAATTCGGCAAGGAGCTCCGCTTCAAGCGTCGCTTCGGAGTCGCCTAACTTAACAGCACAAAGGCCTCGATCAGTCGAGGCAACCAGAAGTTGACCCAGGTCACAAGGCATAATCGTGTAACTTATCGCCGCCCCTTTACCGCACCGACCGTACGTTGCCGGTGTCATTCCCAGCAACGTAGAAGCCTTCTCATAAACCCGACTACTTGAACCGAATCCAACTTCATACATAGCATCAACGATTGCTCTCCCTCCGCGAAGTTCTTCTTTAAATCTTTCAGTGCGCCGAGCTTCAGCGTACTGACGCGGCGTGATTCCCATCACGTCTTTAAAAGTGCGCTGCAGGTGAAACGGGCTCATTCCAATATGTTGACTTAAGTCCGAAAGCGTTCTGAGATTTTCGTGAGATGACTCCAGATACTGACAAGCCTTCTGAACCATGGCAACTCGAGAGGCCTTAAGCCCTGCCAAGCGTGGATGACAGCGACGACAAGCACGAAAGCCAGCTTGTTCCGCGGCTTCAGGCAATGGAAAAAACTCGACTTGTTTGCGAAGTGCTCTGCGCGCAGGACAAGAAGGGCGACAGTAGATTCCCGTGGACCGCACCCCAAAAACAAAGACCCCGTCATAGCTAGAGTCTCTGGTTAACACGATTTGCCAAAGATGATCTTGGTCCTTGAGAGATAGAGCGATTTGAGCAGCATGAACTCGATTCATTGACTTAACTCCTAACGAGCTAAACGACCGCACGCATAATATTCAGCAAGTAGCCTCGAGTCTATCCGGTTTTTGCTTTTAAACCTCAT
>CAZNPP010000021.1:1288-15077 GCA_964574785.1 uncultured Chloracidobacterium sp.
GGCTTTTCGACTATTCCCGCCGTCCCCTCAAACTGTTCTGCCGCAGTATCACCAGGTTCGGGGCTCGCAAATCCTCCTCCAACATCAATCTGAGGTGTTGGTGAAGTCGAGATGGTCGGCGTAGGTTCAGGAGGGGTGGAGTCGGTGCCGTGTCTACAGCACAAAGTAATCAGTAAGAGTAGAAGGAGTAACATGTGAGGGCGATGTGCGCATGAAATTTCCTCTTTGTAGGGTATTGTCATACACCTTCTCTATTCATCACCATTTACCATTAACTATTCACCATTGACCAAGAGGGGCATCCACGGAGGGATGCCCCTACAGCTAAATCAACTTCTTCAACTGCTTTGCGTTCGTAATTGCATGACCGCCGATATCGTTGTTGAAATAAACATAGATACTAGTCAATTCTTTCTGCCACTGCTTGATTCTATCAGCCCATTTCCTTAAAGCTTGAGGCGAGTACGAACCAGAATACTTTGCCTCAGTTGGGCCATGAAAACGGACATAGGTGAAGTTAGCGGTAATCTCAATAGGAGTTTCTCGGCCCCCAAGATCGTGAATGCAAAGAGCTACGTTGTGCTCGCGCAATAGCTTATAAACCTCATTGACCTCCCAGCTTTGATCACGAAACTCCAAGGAGTATTGATGCTTTTTTGGCAAAGCTATTAAGAACTCAGAGAGCCGCTCGATGTTGAGATGCCATCGAGGTGGCAACTGAAACAGCATTGGCCCCAACTTTTTTTCGAGCCTCTCGGCACCGGCAAAGAATTTTGCGGTGGAGAGTTCTGGATCCTTGAGTTTCTTCATGTGTGTTATGAAGCGACTACCCTTGACCGCAAACAAGAAGTGCTCGGGTGTTGTGTCTCGCCAATTGTCAAAAGTCGAATTTGAGGGAAGATGATAGAAGCTGTTGTTGATTTCGACAGTATCAAAGTGCTGAACATAAGAGCCCAACATATCTCGGGGCGGTAATTTCTGAGGATAGAATAGTCCCAGCCAGTGTTTATAGTGCCAGCCTGATGTTCCAATGTGAACTTTGCCTGCCATTAGTGATCGCCAATTTGGTGCCCGATGATAATAAAACCGACGCTTACTTTGAGTAGATTAACTCGTATGGTTAAATGCATCTACCGGGTTTAAGCACATGCAACATCCAAACACACTCACGCTCACAGGCGCAGTACTGGCTATCATCGATATGCAGGAGGCATTTCGGGGAAAGATCGCAGACTTCACAGAAACGGCTGAACGGATTGCAACTGTCGTCCAGGCTGGGAAGCTTCTTAACTTGCCGATCATCGTTACCGAGCAGTATCCAAAGGGTCTTCTAAACACAGCCGCGGAAATAAAGGCAGTTTTGCCTTCTTCTGTCGAAATCATTGAGAAAACAACTTTCAGCTCCTGTGGGGTACTACCGTTTCAGAATCAACTCGACCTCTTCGGCGCCAAGCAGGTCCTAATTGCTGGCATCGAAGCTCACATTTGCGTTAATCAGACTGTTCACGATCTGCTAGCTCGAGAATTCAAGGTTCATCTGCTCAGCGACTGCATTACGGCACGCTCCCCAATTAACAAGCATGTAGCTATTGCAAAGATGCAAAAAAGCGGCGCGCTCCCCTCTTCCGTAGAGATGGCGCTCTTCGAATTGATGCGGGATGCAAGGCATGAGCAATTTCGAGCGATTCAGAACTTGATCAAATAGGAGAATCGAAAAGTTTGCAGGGTGAAACATCAAGCGGCATGACTTTGGAATTATTATCCAAACTAAATCCTGAACAACGTCAGGCAGTGTCGAATACTGAAGGACCTCTGCTTATTCTCGCAGGTGCTGGCTCCGGCAAGACGCGAGTCATTGCCCATCGTATCGCCTACCTAATTGCTGAAAAGAAAGTTCAGCCCTACAACATTCTCGCGGTCACATTCACAAATAAGGCTGCGGAAGAAATGCGCCTGCGAGTGCAGAGACTGCTGCGCGGCCAGGAGCTATCAAGTAATCCTCTGGTCTCGACTTTTCACAGTCTCTGCGTACGAATACTTAGACAAGATATTGAGAGATTAAAGGAAGGCAACACGCGAACCTTCACAATTTATGACCAAGATGATTCGCTGCGATTAATCAGAAACTGTGCCAAGGATCTCGGTATCGACGATAAGAAACTGGGTCCGCGAGCCGTGCAAGGAGCTATCAGCGGAGCAAAGAATCGCGGCGAGAGTTTCGAAGCTTATGCCGCTGGCGCCGACTATGTTGATGACCGCCGTGCTTCAATTGCGCTTGTCTATAAACTATATGAAGAGCGGTTGCATGCTAACAACGCTCTAGATTTTGACGATCTGCTTATTAAGACAGTTCGATTGTTGCGAAATGTCAGCGAGGTACGAGACAAGTACAACAACAAATTTCGGTACATCCTGGTTGATGAATATCAGGACACCAATACGCTCCAGTTTGCTTTAATACGCTTCCTCACTGAAAAACAACAGAACATCTGCGTTGTTGGCGATGAGGATCAGTCGATCTACAAGTGGCGGGGGGCCGACATCTCAAACATCCTAAATTTTGAGAAACACTTTCCAGCAGCAAAGGTCGTTCGTTTGGAACAGAATTACCGTTCCACGCAGACGATTCTGGATGTTGCCGGTGCGGTCGTGAAACATAATATCGAGCGGAAAGGGAAAAACCTCTGGACCGCAAATCCTAAGGGCGATCGTGTACGCTACTATCAGGCCTTTGATGCGGAGTCCGAAGCTCGTTTCGTTGCTGAGAAAATCCTTGAACATCGGGACCAGGACCCTGATCTGCGAGCAGCTGTCCTGTATCGCACAAACTCCCAATCCCGCGTATTCGAAGAGGCAATGCGGCGAGCCGGACTTCAGTACAACATAGTGGGCGGGTTCTCATTCTATGAACGCATGGAGATCCGCGACATCATCGCTTACCTCAAACTGGCGCTGAATCCCAATGACTCGATCGCCTTACAACGCGTCATCAATAGTCCGCCGCGTGGTATTGGCAAGCAAACCGTGGATGAATTGGAACGGAGGGCTCGCGGCCACGGCCTCTCGGTTTGGGAAACCATTACACAAGTAACCGAGAAGCCCGATGGTTTGAGTTCACGTGCAGTCACAGCTCTAAAAGGCTTTCGCAAAATCGTCATGGACTTGGACCAGCTTGCTAACAGCGGTGTTCACGATTCCGATTCACCGGTCTCGGATATCGTCAAAGCCGCGATCTTCAACACCGGCTACGAAAACGCGCTTAAAGCGGAGAACACAGAAGAAGCTGAAGGGAGACTAGAAAACCTTCAGGAACTCGTGAATGCTGCCGTAGATTATGACGATATGGGAATTGAAGGCTTACGCGAGTTCATAGACCATTCAGCACTTGTCTCTGATCAGGACCAGTACAAACGTGATGCTCCAGTGACCCTTTTGACAGCTCACTCAGCCAAAGGGCTCGAGTTTCCGTTGGTGTTTGTTGTTGGTCTGGAGGATGGGCTATTTCCCCATTCGCGGTCTGCTACAGATCCAGCCGAACTGGAAGAGGAGCGCCGCTTGTGTTACGTGGCCGTAACAAGGGCAGAAAGATATTTATATGTTTCCCATGCTATGAAGAGACGAGTGTATGGCGAAGAATTAGCCTCTGAGCCTTCTCAGTTTCTCAACGAGATGCCCCTGGAGTTAATGGAAGACCTGTCGCTCGGTAACTCCTGGTTATCATTTGCCCGCGGTTCGACTGTGATCGATTACGAGCATGGGGGCTATCGAAAGGAGCGAAAGAAATATATGGGCAAGACGTATGACAGTGTTGACTCGATTGCCGAGTTTTTTAAGCAGCGCTCCGATCAGATGGGAGTTCGGAGTCCGAAAACCGCTCCCCAGGCACCTGGTTCCCGAGCTGGAGAAGCATCGGAGGATCTAGATTTCCGCCCCGGATCTTACGTTCGTCACGAGAAGTATGGGCGAGGATTGGTTCTTCGTCGCGAGGGCACAGGCGATTCGCTGAAACTGACTGTAAGTTTTCCGGGTTATGGTCAAAAGAAACTGGTGCAGAAGTATGCAAACCTCGAAAAAGCTTGAAGGTACCACACGTGAACTCACTCACTTAACCGAGTCAGGCTTTCGTCAACTCGTCAGCTATCTCATTAGCGTCGAATACCTTTCGCAGAACCTCCAACATTGCCCTTACATCGACTGAAATCGCGCGATTGACTGATTCGTCGTAATCGAAATTTCCTACTAACGACTGAATGTTTCCATCGAAGATAAGGCCAACAAGCTCACGCTCCTTGTTAATCGTTGGTGATCCACTGTTCCCGCCAATGATGTCGTTGGTCGAGACAAAATTGAAAGGAGTCTAAGGATCGACTTCCTTCTGCCTTTCCAGCCAACGCGGTGGTAGCGTGTAGGGGAACTTATGTTCAAACTTCGCAGCACGCTCGTAAAGACCACCTAGTGTTGTAAATGGAGCTACATGCCGTCCGCCTTCCGGATACCCTTTGACTGCGCCATATGAAAGACGCAGAGTGAACGTGGCATCGGGGTAAAGCGTGGTTCCTTCTTTCTCGAAAAGAGCACGAGCGATCTTGGCATAGTTGGTTCGCTCAACACTCACAATTTCATCTTCGTGACGCTTTCTTACGGCACGAGCTTCCTTGTCGATGCTGCGTGCCAGCTCGATCATTGGATCACTGGATGACTCGATTGCTTTTCGGCCCCCGGCTGCGAGCTGTTTTCGAAATTCAACATCCTTAAGCTTAGTTTTTGTTATCAGTTCCGCGGCTCGAGCCGCTGGGCTTTTGCCTTTAAGCACCTTCTGAACCAACGGATGCTTCTCACCATACTCGCTCTGCATGAACGCCAGTGAATTGGCCAGTTTCAATTGCTCAAAATCATCGTAGATTGGGGCAGGAGAGTAAAGGTTTAGTTCAAGCGAAGCCCGGCGAGCATCTGCGTATTCAGGTAGGCGCTCAGCGTTCGGTTGTTCATTCTCTTCAGCGAGCCGCACAAGTGTGCGGGCATAACTGAACAGCACTGTGTTAAAGCCTGCTCCAAGATGAAGAAACCGGCGGTCCAGCTCGTAACCTGGAAGCCCTTTATGTCCTTTGGCTATTGCTTCCCAGGCATCACCATATTCTTGTCGTCGTTTTGGATCGGCAATGACAAAAGCCTGCAGTGCTCTTTCAGCTTCCACCTTTCGGCCCATTAGATCCTTGTCACGTAAACCAGCCAACTGACCACGAAAGACTTTAATAGCATTCTCAATAGAATTCAGTTCGTTTTGTGCTCGACGAGTTTGCTCCTCGCCCGTTGACATATACTCCTTCAACATGTCACGACGTGTCTCAAGCATTCTGAGCAAGAGAGGGATACTGACGTCACGAAGTGATTCCAGATGGGCGACTGTATTAAGACGGGAAGTATTGCCTGGATGTCCGGTAACGAAAACCAGATCACCTTCTCTCGCACCTGCTTCAGACCACTTGAAATAGTTTTCAACCTTTACTGGCTTATCGTCTTCGTAGACGCGGACGAGAGCCATATCGATGTTGAATCGCGGGAAATTAAAATTGTCAGGATCGCCGCCGAAGAAAGCTGCTTGGAACTCAGGAGCAAACACCAGCCGGACATCCGTGTACCTCTTATAACGGTAAAGATGGTACTGGCCGCCCTGGTATAAGGTCACAACATCGCTGCGCAGCCCGGTCGCTTTGGTGGATTCCGCTTCGATTGTTGTAATCTCGGTCCGTCTAGCAGCGTTGGCATCCGCAGGTGACATTCCGGCTTTGACGACGCCGTTCACGCGATCCGTGACATCTTCGATGCTCATGAGAACGTTTAGTTCCAGGCTCGGAGACTTAAGCTCGTCAGCTTGAGTCTGAGCAACAAAGCCATCCCGGGCATAATCCTTCTCGGGGGTGCTAAGTTCACCAACAATGTCTTCGATAATGTGATAGTTGGTTAGTACCAGTCCGTTGGGAGAAACAAACGAGCCAGAACCCCCATTATTAAAACGCACAGAAGCCAGTTGCACTTTCCGCAACCAGTCGTCAGTGACTTCGAAGCCATACCTTCGCTTTATTTCAGCCTTTGGAACATTATTGAAAGGCCACATGCCCTCGTCGAGAGCAGTTACGGGAATGGCTTGAAGGGTAAATAGCGCCAGCAACAGCGCGCAAAATAGTCTTCTAATATTCATCTGCTGTCCTTCAGATTTGCTTTCTCGTGGGAGAAGTTTTAGAGCCCTCTCAGCGGTGATTGGATGCCTGCGATATCCAGAACCGGAAACCCTAAACGCTGGGCCCTGCGTCTGTCAACCAGCCGGAAATGTTGACGGCAATATCGAAGGGGACTAACAATCGAGGGGTATGAAACGTTCTCCGAAACAGAGGCCGACAGGAGGTACTCGAATCTCCGAATTCGCTCATCAACTTTTGCTCGAGTGGCAGCGACTCGAGTTACCGAGCTCCAACGAGACTGTTGTTGTAGCAGTGTCAGGTGGTGCCGATTCTACAGCGCTCCTTCTCGCACTGAAAGAACTGGAGCATGCTGGTCGAATAAGTTTACGAATTGTGGTAGGGCATCTGGATCACGGTTTAAGGGATGAAAGCAGGAAGGATGCTGAATGGGTCTCGGAACTAGCCGGGCAACTTGGTTATGAGGCGGTATGCGGTCGCGCACAGATCGCACAGCTCGCGCGTACAAAATTCGCGCGTACAAAAGCTGACAATCTCGAGCAGGCAGCCAGAGAAGCACGCTACGAATTTTTGATTAAGACAGCTAGAAATATTGGTGCGCATATGGTCTTGACAGCCCATACTATGGACGATCAGGCAGAGACTTTTCTGTTACGTCTCCTGAGGGGAAGTGGTGCCGAAGGTCTAAGCGGCATCGAACCAATTAGACTTATAGCGCCCGGTACAAACATTAAGCTCGTTCGACCCCTGGTCACCTGGGCCAGAAAGAATGATACAGAGGCCTACTGCCGTAAGCGCAGAGTAGAGTTCAGAACGGACGAAATGAACGAGGACGAGAAATTCGCCAGGGTAAGAGTTCGTAAGCAACTGCTGCCCTTGATGCAATCTTTCAATGGTAGAATCGTAGAAACACTCGATCGCACCGCAAATCTGCTGCGTGAAGACGCAAACACCCTTTCGTGTGAGGCTATTCGCCTGCTAAACAAAGCCGAGGATCTCAAGATATCCGCCGGTGAAACCGAAATACGCTTACTTAACGTAAAGATCATTGCGGAAGCTCCGCCAGCAGTCCGCTGGCGCGTGATAAGGGAGTGGATCACGCGGGCATATGGCAATCTAAAACGGTTTGAGAGGGTTCACATTCTCGCCGTCGACAAGCTGCTTCTGGGAAATAAAGGAGGGCGAGTCGCGGAATTGCCAAACGGAGTCAGGATTATTCGGAAGAGAAACTGGCTTGAGTTACATGGTAAAAGATCTTGATAAACCATTCCCGAGTCTCTAGAATTCATAGCCCGCGACCTCCGAGTCGCGTGCTAGTGTTAGCCTTCTCGGGAGCGACTGCTCTCATGTTCGACTTTGAGTTTGCCAATTCAAGCCTTTCGTACTCAGAGCGCTTGGTTTTCTGCTGCACGCTCAACTGCACTGCTTTGAGTCCCACTTCCGAAGCAATCTCCTACACAACTGTCACTCACTCGACCGCATCAAAGACGGGTACGTTTTTTGCAAGGTTATTTGAGACTCGTTTTAGACGTGAGTATACAGGAGCGACAAAGGACGCCGAATTGAGGTATTATCGGCGCCGGAGGCGTTGATGACATTGAGTTCTACTGCTAGACAAATTGTATTCTGGTTATTAATCATCGCGGGTGCTTTATTGCTGTATAAGCTTGTCAACCCGCAAGGCAAAAATATTCAAACGATAGATTTAACAACCCTCGACGCTAAGATCCTTAGCGGCGATTTAACCCAGTTGACCGTCAAGCAGCACGAAACCGTTGCCATCGATAGCCGTGGTCAGGAATATCGAGTTCAGCTATCGAACGAACCGGCCAAAAACGATGTGCTCAAGGCAGCCCGGGAGGTCGTAAATGGCAAGCCCCGAGTAGCTAAAGTCGAAGATGATGCGGGCAGTAGCTATATATGGCCCATGCTGATAACCTGGGCGCCGCTGCTCTTTATTATCGGCATCTGGATTTTTATGCTACGCCAGATGCAGTCGGGCGGTAATAAGGCTCTCAGTTTCGGGAAGTCCCGAGCGAAGCTACTAAACAACCAACAGAAGCGGGTTACGTTTAAAGACGTTGCTGGAGTTGAAGAAGCTAAAGACGAACTTCAGGAGATCATAGAGTTCCTGAAAGAGCCCCAGAAGTTCCAGAAGCTAGGCGGCCGCATTCCAAAGGGCGTCTTGATGATGGGGCCGCCAGGAACAGGTAAGACTCTGCTGGCTCGTGCGATTGCTGGCGAAGCAAACGTGCCGTTCTTCTCAATATCAGGTTCCGACTTCGTTGAGATGTTCGTAGGAGTGGGCGCTTCGCGAGTCCGCGACCTCTTCGAGCAAGGTAAAAAGAATGCCCCCTGCATCATCTTCATCGACGAAATTGATGCCGTGGGACGCCACCGAGGGGCTGGTCTTGGCGGTGGTCATGATGAACGAGAACAAACGCTAAATCAGTTGCTTGTAGAAATGGACGGTTTCGAATCGAACGATGGAGTAATACTTATCGCTTCCACGAACCGGCCAGATGTACTCGATCCCGCGTTGTTAAGGCCCGGCCGATTTGATCGTCGTGTTGTTGTGTCGCGTCCGGATGTGCGCGGCCGCGAGGGAATCTTAAAGGTTCATACTCGCAAAATCCCGCTCGGCGAAGACGTCGACATTAGTGTCATTGCGCGCGGCACACCCGGCTTTACTGGAGCCGACCTCGCCAACCTTGTAAATGAGGCAGCTCTCAATGCCGCTCGTTACAACAAGAAACTAGTCGCGATGACGGATTTTGAACTGGCGAAGGATAAGGTGCTCATGGGTGCGGAACGAAAGAGTATGGTGATTTCCAATGAAGAGAAACGTGTCACCGCATATCATGAAGCTGGACATACTCTCGTGGGCTTAAAAGTGCCTAACGCAGATCCTGTACACAAGGTTACGATCATTCCTCGTGGTATGGCGCTTGGCGTCACACAACAATTGCCAGAAGGAGATCGACATAACTACAGCGAAGAATACCTCTTGGGGCAGATCGCGATTCTAATGGGTGGTCGCATCGCTGAAGACACTTTTCTTGGTAGCATAACCACTGGAGCTTCCAACGATATTGAACGGGCAACTGAACTCGCACGAGCGATGGTCTGTGAATACGGGATGTCTGAAATGGGTCCCCTTACCTTTGGTAAGAAGGAAGAGCAGATCTTCCTAGGTCGTGAGATTGCTCAGCATCGCGATTTCTCGGAAGAGACTGCAATCAAGATTGATCAGGAAGTTAAGAAGATTATCACCACACAGTATCAACGTGCGCGGGATATCATCGAGGAGAATCGAGACATAATGATCCGTCTTGCTGAATGCCTCCTCGAACGAGAGTCACTTGATGGAGTTGAGATCAGGCGAATTGTCGCGGGGCTACCTCTGGATGACGATCAATCGCTATCCGACTCGGGCGGAAGCGGTGAGGATCGTCCCCAACTGAAAGAACCCTCGCCAAAGCCCTTGAAACCAATCCTGCCACCAATTACTGGCGGCAATCCTGCACCTGCTTAATCAAAACCAGCGCTAGAAACTCAAAGGGGAATGGGCAATGCTCGTTCCCCTTTTGTTATTATTCATCCGATGCAAAGGGTTCGTGAATGGCATATCGCAGGCGGCACCTTATCTATGGGCCACCGGACATTAGTAATGGGTATTCTTAATGTGACTCCCGACAGTTTTAGTGATGGCTCGCAGTTTTTAATGCCTGAAGATGCCGTCGAACATGCTGCCAATATGATCGCTGATGGAGCTGACATCATTGATGTAGGCGGGGAGTCCACCCGGCCAGGAGCTGGCATGATTAGCCTCGATGAAGAACTTGAGCGTGTTGTGCCGGTAATCGAAGAACTTGCCAAGCGTTCTACTGTCCCAATCTCAATCGACACTACTAAAGCTCAAGTAGCACGTGCTGCACTTAATGCCGGAGCATCAATCGTAAATGACATCTCGGCTCTCCGTTTCGATTTTCACATCGCTAATGAAGTAGCTAAGGCCGGTGCCGGACTGGTGCTGATGCATTCACGAGGAACGCCAGCAACAATGCATCGCCTGCCCCCAGTTGCTGACATTATTGAAGAAGTTACAGGCAGCCTAAAAAGCAGTATCTCAATGGCCGAAAGGAGAGGGGTGAAAAGCGAATCCATTGTTCTTGATCCTGGCATTGGCTTCGGGAAAACTCCTGAACAGAACGTAGAGATTATCGCTCACCTCGATCAAGTCGCCCGGGTATTCTCTGAATTCCCGATTCTCATAGGGCCTTCACGAAAATCTTTTATCGGTAGACTGCTTGATGATGCTCCAGTGATGGAGCGTCTTCATGGGACGATGGCATCAGTTACTGCGGCAGTTCTCTTTGGAGTAAACATAGTCCGTGTTCACGATGTCAAAGCGGCAGTCGAAACTGTGCGAGTGGCTGATGCAATCAGGAAGGCGTTGTGACTGGTCCTAAAAAGAGAAGTGCCAGGATTGCTTGTTTGCGCAAGCAAGCCTGGCCATTCAATAGATTTCAGGCGCTCATCGCCTTTTGATAGGCGGCACTTGCAGCGCCAGTGTCCGTGTATTCTTGCATGCTGATAATTTTGCCGTCTTTGACTCTGTAGACATGGGCGAATTCAGCGCGGAACGTGCGACCAGTCTCCTTAACAACCCATTCGTAGTTACCCAGCACTACAACTCTGTCGCCATCGGCAAGAAATTCACGGGGCTCGAAGGATTTCATTTCCTGGTTTCGATCCAACTCGGCAAAAAACTCTCTAACTCTATCTAATCCCACCCGAGTACCAGAAAAGGGAACATTTTCCATCTTCGGCAACTGCCATTCGATGTCGTCCGAGTAAAGGCTCAAAAGCGAAGGAATATCACCATTCTTAAAATGGTCGTACCCCTGTTTTACCAATCTTGCATTCTCTTGGCTCATGTCTTTCTCCTTCTGTTTATTTTTTGGGCTGTCTTCTATCCCGATTTGCCTTTTAAGTCAATGCTACTGCTGCTGCTAACCCGTAACGTGCTGAGGTGAGGATTTAATAAAATGTTGGTGGAATGATTACAGGTTCACTTGCTAACCATCGCGCTTCGGGAGAGAATCGCACCTCGAAATGAAGTTTAAGGAGATGGCATTGATGCCGCAGTTCGTCCGGTTATCCGCATTGGGGATTGTGGTATTGCTTGTGAGTGGCTTTGCTGAATGCTACAAGCCAGTAACGAAGAATCAACTCCCTTCTCATATCCGGACCGTAGCTGTTCCATCATTTCAGAATAATGCTCTACGGTACCAAATTGGCTCACGTTTTACTCATGCAGTGATTACTGAGTTAATTCATCGGGGCCGCGGTTTGAGAGTTCAAGGAGATCGCGAGGGTGCCGACGCCGTCATAGAAGGCATAATCAAGAGCTTCACGTTCTCGGGTGTTCTTCTCGATGATAAAGGTCGAGCCCGGATATTCGAAGTCACGATTGCCGCCGCCGTTACTGTCAGGGACCAGACAGCGAATCGCGTGCTTTACGATAATCAAAATTTCGTCTTTCGTGGTGAGTTCGAGTTTGCGAATGATCCCCGTAACTTCTTCAGTGAAGAAGACCCTGCCGTACAAAGAATAGCCCGGAGTTTTGCCGAGGGTATTGTGTCAACCTTGATCAACGCCGTAGAGACCGATTCAAGGAAATGAGTATTGCAACACGAACTGAGTTAGAGCGCTCCCTGAGTGCCCGTCGTCTTTTGCCGCTGTACTTCCTGTTTGGTCCTGAGACTTACTTGCGTACTGCAGCGGCACGCATGATTACTGAAACCGCGTTGTCAGGGACAGCATTACGTGAGTTCAACGAAACGGCTTTTTCCATATTAAGCAGTAGCATTTATGACGCCATCGCGACCGCCATGCAGTTGCCAATGATGTCGCCCCGTCGAGTGGTCCGGGTTAATGATTTCGCGCAAATGCGTGAAACTGAAGAAGAAGCACTCATCAAGTATCTGCGGAATCCAGTTGAGTCCACGGTAATGATACTTGTCGCAAACGAGCCTGATAAACGGAAGACTTTTACCAAGGTACTCTTCGAGCAGTGCCTGGCCGTTGAATTCCCCTATTTGAAGGATGCTGAGGCAAAAGCTTGGCTCCGGTCACGTTTAAAGCAGCTCCAGATTGGCGCAGATGATCGGGTTCTTAGTGAGATCGTCTCCCTTGTCGGTACAGATGTGCAAACACTCAATTCGGAGTTTGACAAGCTTATCTCTGCTTCAGTACAGGATGGTCGAATCACAAGCGAAATGGTTGATGACTTGATAAGCCAGTCACGTGAGCTTTCAAATTTCGAGTTCGGCGACCACCTGCTTTCGGGGAATCGAAAACGCGCCCTTGCAACATTGCACCGCTTGCTCGAGAGTGGTTCGCAACCAGTCATGCTCATAGGGTTGATTGCCGGAAATTATCGACGTCTTGCAATCGCTAAAGACCTAATGTTACGAGGTGCTCACACTCAGATTTTTAAGTACATTCAGATGCCTCCCTTCAAGAGGAACGATTTCCTTGCGATCGTTCAGCGCAGTGATCCCGATACCATTGCACGTGGAATTCAGTTAATAGCCGCAGCCGATCTTGCAGTCAAGACTTCACAGGCAACACCTAGACTGCAGCTTGAGCTTCTCGTATGTGAATTGTGCGCCTGATTCTAGAATGGCTTTAAATCAGGCGGAAGCCACACTCTCCGGGCCCTTTCTGACCACAATAGTTCTGGGGTGTAATACTCAAACACCAAATCTGCATTCCCTAAATCCGCAATCACACTATTAGTAATATCGAGCACGGACTCTTTGTCTGATCTCTCAATGGCTCGATTTACAGCATCCAGCCAAAAAGCTGTGAGTGTTTCATTAAATTTCCCGGCGCCCATTCCGTGAAACTGGAGAAATCGCATCAAGTTTTGTCTGATCAGCTTTCGCGCAGCGTTGGGATCCATGTTACAGAGATACCAAACTGCAACTGCTAAATGGCTACGATGAGAAAACTCCTCCTTTTGAGTCTGGCAAGACTCGAAACCTCGCACAACCGCCTCGATTTCAAAGCTATCACTGAATAGATTCATAGCTTTCTCTCTTATTTTTGAATAAAGCAACAGCGCCTATGTCCTGTTTGCTACATTCCAAAAAACCGAGGCGGACCGATTTCTCGATCCGCCTCGTCTTGTAAAAACTCTGGCTCTGTCTTACTTGGACAGCGTCTCGTTGGCGCTTCTGGTTAATCGCGATTTAAATCGTGCAGCGGCATTCTTGTGAAGAACGCCATCTTGCACCGCTTTGTCGATTGTAGAGATCGTTTTTGGCAGCAAGTCCTGTGTTTGTTCACTGTTTCCTTGACCAATAGCAGTGCGAAGCTTCTTAATTGAGGTTCTAACCCTTGTTCGGTTACTGCGATTGATTTTCCGGCGCTTCTCGTTTTGGCGTACTCGCTTTTCCGCTGACTTGTGATTAGGCATAGACTCTCCAAGAACTCTTTAGGCGCCCACTTTGGGGCCATTTTGCAAGCGTTGGAGTATAGGGACCATCAGGTACTGTGTCAAGGCGTCAAGACAGAGACAG
>CAZNPP010000021.1:15177-43706 GCA_964574785.1 uncultured Chloracidobacterium sp.
AGGCGTCAAGACAGAGACAGACAGGCTGCGAAATTGACTCACTAAAAATCTCCTCGAAAAGGTATTCTTTGTCTCACATAAAAATCTTGCAAGAGTACACCCGGTATCGAGTTCAGCAGCGAGTCGTCAGCGATTCAGATTACTAAGTCCACCTGCGGTATGAGGATAAGTCGAAGAGTGCACCGCAAACACGCACGTTTGACACGAGCGAATGCCTGTAGTAGCGTCGCGCTGTTAGTAAATATGCTGGTACTTCTTCCCGAAACTCACGTCATTCAAACCCCACCTGAAATAAGTTTGCCTATGAAAAAGGGGAGTATTCGCGTTTGAAGCAGATCGAGCTACCGCCAAGGGGATTGGAAACACTTTTCGGTGTTCACGACCAGAACATTAAATATCTGGAATCACTGCTAGACGTTCGCATTAATGCACGCGGTCAAGATGTCTCAATCGACGGTGATGCCAAAGATATCGAGACGGCAGAGCACATACTTGAAGATTTTGCCGAACTCTTCAAGGAAGGACGTCAATTCAGCGACAAAGAGTTACGTGAAGCTTTTGCTCAGATTGCCGAAGACCGAGCCTTCAGTCTGCGCGACTATTTCACCAAGTCGAGATTCAATCCTGCCGGCAAGAAACAGGTGGCGCCAAAATCTGCCAACCAACGCCGCTATATTCAAGCGATTCAGGACAAGGATGTAGTCTTTGGTATTGGTGTAGCGGGAACCGGCAAGACCTACCTGGCCGTAGCAATGGCCGTTCAGGCATTAATGCAAAAGCAGGTTAATCGGATCGTGCTGGCGCGTCCAGCAGTCGAGGCAGGCGAAAAGCTAGGATTTCTGCCAGGTGATCTGCAGGATAAGGTGGATCCTTATCTTCGCCCGCTCTATGACGCATTGTTTGATCTAATCGATTATGAACGCGTCACGAAGCTTCTTGAGAAGCGTGTAATCGAGGTGGCGCCTCTAGCATTTATGCGAGGTCGAACATTGGCTGATGCCTTTATTATTCTCGATGAAGCCCAGAATACTACCAGTGAGCAGATGAAGATGTTTCTTACGCGAATCGGTTTTGGTTCCAAGGCCGTGATTACAGGTGATGTAACTCAAGTTGATCTGCCTACAGGGAAACGTAGCGGACTCATCGAGGCCGAACGCATCCTCTCTCAACTCGAAGGAATTGAGTTTATCTATTTCACCGATAAAGATGTCGTACGCCATAAGCTCGTACAGATGATTATTAAGGCCTATGAGGAGCACTCCCGCAAAAGTTCAATGTAACCCGTGTCCGACAAACTTCAGTTTGTCGTTTTGATTTTGGTGAGGACTTTGTGCCAACAGCAAAAAACGACAAACTGAAGTTTGTCGGACTCTAGCAATGGTAGAAATTGTGAACGCTCAACGGAAGGTGCGAATCGATCGTAAGCGGTGGCAGGACTTTTCAGTAGCAGCGTTGAAAGCCCTGGAACAGGAAAATGAGAACGTCACAATTGCGTTTGTCTCCGACCGACGTATTCAGCGATTGAATCGTGATTTTCGGGGTAAGGACAGTCCTACCGACGTTCTTTCATTTCCCACCTTAAAGGACGGTTTAGCTGAAGACTCCCTGGGCGACATAATAATTTCGGTGCAAACCGCCGAACGGCAAGCGAATGCCAATGGCCTGGCATTTGAGCGCGAAATTGCTCAGCTAATTCTGCACGGCCTTCTTCACCTTTCCGGCTACGATCATGAAACTGATGATGGCGAAATGAATAGGCTTGAACTTAAACTCCGTCGCCGTTTGGAAATTTGACTCCTTCATAGACCCGATAGGCCCGTTCAGCCATTTACCATTGGTGATTAAACATTTACTATTTGCCTGACCACCTATGGAAATTGAATTAGGGCTCACACTCCTGCTTCTGGTTTTGTTGTCAGTGCTCGCGACCGTCGATATGGCCTTTGGTCAGTTGAGCGACGTCGGACTCAGACGATTGATCACTGAAGAGGATGAACGACCCACTGCTCGTTCAACACTCTTTTTGCGCCATGTATTGGAGAACCGCCCCAGGTTTAGTTTCGCGCTTTCAGCAACAATTCAGATTCTTCTTGTAATCGTCGCGGTTCTGGTTACCTCCATCTCACTCACTCTGTTTTCTGACCACCGTTTCGTGTTGATCGGGTTGTTAGCAGGACTCGTCCTGGCTGGAATCTTCCGACAGCTTGTTCCACTTTTTATTTCAGCTCGCAACCCTGAGGGAACTTTGCTGTTTCTTCTACCCCTTATTCGTCCATTCCTGCCGCTTATGGCATTTGCCGCTGATCCCTTTCAGAAGCTTTTTGATCGGTCTCGACGCAAGGACCAGACTTCAGATAACGCCGGAGAAGAGATAGAGGAGGCGAATGGCGGCGATATTCAGGCTTTAATCGATGTAGGTGAGGCCGAAGGAATTATAGAAGAAGAGGAGGGTGAGCTGATTCACTCGATCATCGAGTTTGGTGATACCACCGTCAGCGAGATAATGACTCCTCGTCCTGATATCGTTGCCCTTCCCGCACAAGCAACAGTGCGAGAAGCAAGAGACCTCATCATCGACTCAAAGTATTCGCGACTACCAGTTTATAACGAGCAGATCGATAACGTTGAGGGCATCATCTATGTAAGAGACTTGTTGCACCGCTGGTCCGAAGGAAAAGAGAACGAGCCGATCAGACCATTACTTCGGCCAGTCTATTTTGTTCCTGAAACGAAGCCAATATCGGAACTTCTTGAGGAGATGCAAAAAGCCCATGTTCAACTTGCCATGGTGATAGATGAATATGGTGGCGTCGCCGGTCTCGTCACTGTAGAAGATATCCTGGAAGAGATTGTCGGCGAAATTGAGGATGAAGACATAGCTGGCGAGGAAGCCGAGATTGTAGAACAGACCAATGGCTGTTATGAAGTACGAGGATCAACTGAAATTGGCAAAATAGAGCGGCTTTTTAATATCGAGATTGAAGATGACGATTTCACAACCATTGCAGGATTGGTTATTAACGTATCGGGAAAGGTGCCGCGCTCTGGAGAGCACCTGAACTTTCGAGGCCTCGACGTTGAAGTTATTGAGGCAGATGAACGCCGCATTGGACGATTGCGGTTAAGGCGTGCTGAAGAAAGCAACGAAATGACCCACACAAGTTCATGACCAGAATCTTCCGAGCACTTGGCGTTCTTCTTGCGCCTACGAGACGAGATGCCTCAACTTGTGGGGCTTGTGGAAACGCATTTACCTGTGGCGCTACAATTCTGGGCTGTTGGTGCACCAAAATTAACTTGGCCCCCTCAATAAGAACAGCATTGCGTGGCCGTTATAGCGACTGCCTATGTCCTGAATGTCTTGAGAACTTCGCATCAGGAGAAAGCAAAATAGATGTGATTGCAGGCAAGACAACTTAAAAGATCGAAATGGCCAAGAAAAAGAGCAAGTTCCTAAAAGGGCGACGCATCGACCCAGCACCAATTACGCCCACCACTTCTATAACGGAACTTGTTGATGAAGCTTTTCTCGCCTACAACGCCGCGCGTCTTCGGGAAGCATGTCAGCTCTTTACGAAGAAGATGCTTGAGCCGGATGTTACGGTCGGCATGTCAATCACCGGAGCACTCACGCCTGCTGGGTTAGGGATTTCGGCTCTTATCCCGCTCATCAAAAACGGCTTCGTAGATTGGATTGTCTCAACGGGAGCCAACCTGTATCACGATGTCCATTTTGGGATTGGGCTTTCCATGCACCAAGGCAACGCCCAAATCTCCGACATAACGTTGCGTGAAGAGGAAGTTGTGAGAATTTACGACATCTTCTTTGACTATTCAGTTCTTTTGGATACTGACGCTTTCTTTCGCCGCGTCATCGAAAGCGAAGAGTTTCAGAGACCCATGTCGACGGCTGAGTTTCACTATCGGTGTGGTCGCTATGTCCATGAGCGCGAGAGCCAACTTGGGATTAAAGAAAAATCCCTGTTAGCAACCGCATATGAGTATGCAGTTCCTCTCTATACGTCGTCTCCAGGCGACTCTTCTATAGGAATGAATGTTGCTGCAAAAGCCATGGTGGGAAATAAACTGACATTCGACCCTTCAGTTGATGTTAATGAGACTGCAGCCATTGTCTTAGCGGCAAAGCGGCAATCGAACGGAAACAAATCAAAGAGGATCAAACGTCAGGGAAAGTCGGCGGTATTTATTCTTGGCGGCGGATCACCAAAGAACTTTCTATTACAAACCGAGCCTCAGATCCAGGAGGTGATGGGTATTGACGAGCGGGGCCACGACTACTTTCTCCAGATAACCGATGCACGACCTGACACGGGAGGTCTCTCAGGGGCGACACCAGGGGAGGCAGTTTCCTGGGGCAAAGTCGATCCGGATCGATTACCTGACGCGGTTGTCTGCTATCTTGATTCAACTGTTGCTTTACCGATCATTACGGCATACGCGTTGGCAAAGCACGAACCAAGAAAACCGAGGCGCCTTTATGAACGTCGTTCAGAGTTTATGGAACAATTGCAAGCTGAATACGAACGATCGGAGCGTCAATAAACCGAAGCAAACGGAGATTCATGAGTAACATTCCACTAACGGTCCTAAAGTACGACTGCACAAAATGTCCCGCTTATTGCTGCTCAGTGTATGAGCGCGTGCAGGTCACGGCTAGAGATATCCGCCGGCTTGCGCGACATTTTGGGATCACACCTGAAGTAGCAACCCTCCGCTACACAAAGCTCTTTGGCGAGGAAAAGGTTCTGCGTCGAAAATCTGACCCTGTGCTCGGGAAGGCATGTGGATTCTTGAATACTCAGACGCGCCGATGCACGATCTATGAAGCTCGACCTCAGGTTTGTCGTGAATTCCCGACTACTTCACGCTGTGCTTATTATGATCTGCTTAAGTTTGAACGCAAGCAGCAGGACGATCCGGATGTGCTACCACTCGTAAAAATCACATTCCGAAATGGCAACCGCTAATCCGCCTCAGTTATCACAGTAGCAAACCTGACTTTCACAAATCGGGCGCTTGGGGGGAATACAAAATGATGCAGGAATTCTTATCTAAAATGATTGGAAGAAAATTGGATATAGTTTGCGGCACTTCATCCAGCTTGAGAGGCGAAGTAGTCAAGGTCGAAGAGGGTGTACTTCATATGAAAGAGCCCGATCAGAAGCCGTTTTATGTGGCAATTGAAAAAATCGTAGCAGTTTGGGAAGCGTCGAATGAAGAACATCAAGCCGGTTTCGTTCCAAAAACGCTGAACAATAATAAAGCCTAAAAAAGAAGCCGGCGCAATTTAAGCGCCGGCTCTCTTACCGAGTAGGCCTACCACTTTATTCACCGTCGGTGAGTTCTAATCCTGGCACTCGACGAAATCCGTCAATTCGGGAAAGCCAATAATCCGAAAAGCGTGAATAGATGACGCCATGCTGCCTGGATGCGTGGTAAAAGCCATGCTCATCTGCCACTATGCCTATGTGAGTGAGGCCGCTGAAGAAAACCAAGGTTCCAAAATCGAATTCATCTTCTGGATCGGCGGGCAGAAAGCGAACCCAAAGTGTTCGAGCACTGCCACGCTCGAAGTTTACGCCAACCGACCTAAACGCACTCCAAACAAAACCGGAACAATCAAATGCGAAAGGACCAGTAGCGCCCCATGAGTATCGAGCGCCAAGACGCTCATCAATAGCAAGCGAAAGCAGGCGATCAATGCGGGTGGAGTTCAGCAGGCTATTTCCTGTCACAATCCGCGTCGCCTTCAGGTTCTCAACTGCTGGGGAATCCACTGGCTCATTTTGCGGTACGCTGCGATTGTCCAAGTTTATTGTCTTAATCGCTTCGGCAACCTGTCGCTGACGAACTTCCCCACTCTGCGCGATAACTGATGTTGAGAAGAGACCAATTGCTAGAATTGCGAGAACCGTGGAGGGGAACACTCTTTTGCGTAAGAACATAGAAGGGGAAACCTTCTCCTTTTAAGTTTTGAACTAGTCCTGGATTGCTTCGTGAGGAGCCTCTATTTACTGAGGCGCTGGAATTCTAACCATCAGGTTTTGATATTCACAACACGCAATGTGACTGTTTCGTGACAAAGCACCCCTCATAATCTTTCGCGCATGGAAAAGAGTCAGTTCACGTCGTTACGAATTACTAAACTTCTTTAACGTTGGGGCGTTGAGATCGGTCAGAGTGAGAGACTAAATGCAGACGCAGGGTACGATTTTCGAAACTGTTACCGAGCAACCTGCCTGTAAAGATTTAGTGTAAAAAGCAGAATCAGCGCGAACGTCATGGGGCAACTCCCTGAACTCAAAAAATGATCAGCGAAAAGGGCGATAACAGAACTTGTTTTGGTATGAAAGAGAAACTCCGAATAGCCTGTGATTCCTAACGAATTCTTTAAGCCGATTGGCCGGCAGCGTGATAGTTCAGGCCCACAGTAATAACCTTCTGTAACAGCTGATCATAGGGCACTCCGGCATGCTCGGCTGAATCGGCGAAATCCTCACCACAGGCGATCTGAGGGTTTGGATTAGCCTCAAGCAAATAGAACTGTCCTTCCTCAGTCATTCGATAGTCTAGGCGCGCGTAGCCGCTGAGGAATAGGTATCGATAGATTCGCTTTGATAACCGCTCGAGAACCTTCTGTTGATCGGAAGTAAGCTCAGCGGCTCGGGTCGCCAGCCCAACTTTTTGCTGATAAGCCGGATCCCACTTCACTTTGAGAGTAGCAATGTTTTCCGCTCCCTCCGGAAGTTTCTCCATAACAAGCTCCCACGGAGAGTAAGTTTGGATGTTCTGATTTCCGATAACACTCACGTATATTTCACGCCCTTTTATGTACTGCTCGGCGATAGCGGCTGTTTTGTTTTGGCGATGAATGAATTCCACCCGTTGAGCCAACTTTTCGTCGTCGTGAACGATTGAAGCTTGAGCGATTCCAACAGACCCCTCCTCGCTAATCGATTTAACGAGCAAGGGAAATGTCAGGCGCTTTGGGCGTCTTACTTTGCGACTGAGAGGGAACACGGCAAAGGTGGGTACCTGCAGACGATGGTAGGCGAGAATCATTTTAGTTAAGGCTTTGTCATGGGCCAAGGTGAGACCGCGTGGATTGCAGCCCGTGTAAGCCTGTTTCATCAACTCAAGATAACTAACCACATGCTGATCGTAGAGTGGATAACCATGGAATTCCTCGAGGAGGTTGAAGGCAATGTGAGGCTTGTATTCCATCAGGGCATTACCTATTACATTCAGTTGGTTATACAAACCGACTGGGTAGACCTCGTGTCCCATTCTTTTGAGAGTTGAAATAACATCAAACTCAGTTTTTATGGCAAGTCGGTCTTTTTCATGCAAACCATCGAGAGAATCGGGAGGCACCAGATCCTCATGGACCAGCACAATAATCCGTAGTTTCTTTTTTGGTTCAAAGGTCATACGGCAATTCGATGGTAACCTGAGTGAAGTACATTCATCACCTGCACTGTCAAGACAATCATGACGCGCCGCCGAGTTTTCCGAGCAGGACGATCAACTCGTAGCTTCAATTCTTTGCACCGGTCAATCATATTCGTCAGTACGTGATCAATGGTGTATTGATGAACACCGGTGCCATCAGCAACGATCTGGCGAACCTCGCGACGAATCCGACGAATGAAGCTTGCAGCACTTGGTTTGGTTTTGTGGGTTGGATCATCCGAGAAGATTCTCTTTAAATCCCGATCGTAGTTAGTAGGCCAATCGAAATCGTAACGCTCGCGCTTACGGCGATAGTGTTCTCGCAGAGTGATCTTCAGGGCAGACAACGGTTCGACTTTTGTACGAGAACGGTTTCGCGGCCGCGTGCCGGCAAGCTCTTTCATTACCTCGTCTATGTACTCAAGTTTTCTGAGCGCGGGCCAACCCTTATAGCGCCGTCGCCAGAGTGAACGCGGCGTAAGCCAAACTGCAAAGCTCTCGGCGAAATCCTCAGCTGGGTGCGCCTGGGCATACCAGGCTCGAAGGTGAAGCACATAGCTTCGACTCTTGGGTCTTGGCTTATAAAAGTCGGGATATGGTCGTGCAAATGATCCAAATAGTTCGCGCCAACGGCGTTTGAAGTGGAGCCGAAAAGCTGTATCGATGGCATGACCGGCTTCGTGACGCAGGATCCGCATGCACTCTTTGTCGGTGCCTCCTTCGATTTCGAGCATCTGCTGCCGCTCAAGCTTCATGAGGCGGGGGTGTGCCAAGTAGAAGGGAATGGCTATGCCAGGCACATGATCTGGAGAAAACCATTCTTCTGACAACCACACGTGCGGTTTGAAGCGAATTCCACGTCCGTTTAACTCGCTATAGAGACGCTTTATGTGAGGCTCGAGGAAGGAACCTTTGATCTTGATCGGGAGGTCGCAAATGCGCATATCGAGCAACTGCTCGTCAGTCAGGCGATGCCAAGGGAACCGATAACTCACCCTAAAAACAACTCCCTTCGGCTCTTAATGAATAGAGACTTACCATTTGCCATTAGCCATTTTTCACTTACGATGTCAGCTAGAATGACTGCCTGCACGGTCCACAGAATCAAAAATGAAGAATGATAAATCGCAAATAATCGCAAATGGTAAATAGCTAGTCCTCATCCTTCATCCTTCCGCCTTCATCCCTTTCTTAGCTTCCTGGCATAACACCAGTCTTCAAGTAAGAGGATGGGCAAAGCTTCTCGATGACACAGTTCTCGCACAAAGGATTTCTGGCTCTGCAAATCTTGCGACCATGGGCAATTAATAAATGAGGAAAGATCACCCAATCTCTTTTAGGTACCAACTCTATCAATTCCCTCTCAATCTTATCAGCTTGCTTCTGCTTCGTGAGACCTAGGCGTCGGGCAAGTCGTGTCACATGTGTATCAACAACAATTCCTACCTTTATACCAAAGGCATTACCCAGAACGACGTTTGCTGTTTTGCGTGCTACCCCAGGAAGTTCCAATAATTCCTCGATCCTTGCCGGCACTTCTCCACCATACTTCTCAGTGAGAACCTTCGACGTTCCTTGAATAGCTTTCGCTTTGTTTCTAAAGAACCCTGTGGTTCGAATTTCGTTTTCAAGCTCTTTCTGATCAACGCGCACGTAATCACTGGGTTGGCGATACTTACGAAAGAGATCCGCTGTCACCATATTTACTCTCGCATCGGTGCACTGAGCTGAGAGAATTGTGGCGATCAGAAGCTCAAAAGCATTCGTGTGATTCAAACTGCATTTAGCATCAGGGTAGGCACGCTTCAACAGCCGGATGATTGTATGAACATTATCCACGTCTTTACGGTCTTTAGCCTTAATTGCCGAACTCATGGTCCTTAATCTTCCTGTTCACTAACGATAGGTAACCGACGAACCTCACCTGCGTCCCTGCGCAATGTTTACAGCCTCCGGCAAAGCCCGGAGGCGTAACATAGCAAGCACACCTAGTAGAGGTCCTGGAGCCAGAATTGTGAAGGCATATTGCCATCCCACAATATCAGCAAACCGTGGAATTAGCTCAATGGAAACAGACGTGAGCAGGAATCCCAAACAGGTCTGAATAGTAAGAGCAGTACCGATGTATTGCGGATCTCCTAATTCAGTGACGCAAGTGGAGAATTGGGCCGAATCGGCAACAACACTAGCACCCCAAATTGCCGCTACCAAGAGCAACACTACCGGATTGGCTCCAAAAAAGAGGCCTATGATCAGGCAGCAACTGCCGCTTATAGCCATCGCCCAGGAAGTTACAAGTGTGCGACCAAGACGGTCCCCAAGGAAGCCAGCTGAGACACAGCCTATCGCTCCACAACCTATTACGAGGAACGAGGCGACTTCGGCAAAAACAGGCTGACTTCCACGAACCTCCATACTTGCTCTTATCATGACTGGCGTCCACGTCCACATCGCATATAACTCCCACATGTGGCCAAAGTAACCGAAGTTCGCCAACCGAACACCACGGTTCCGAAAGACCCTTATTGTTTGCTGCCAATCGAAGCGAGCACCAGGCATAGCGTGAGGACCATCTTTGACGAATAGTAGGACGATTAATCCACCGCCAACCGCCATTAATGATATGAAGAGCATGTTGAGGCGCCAGTTAGCGCTACCTAAACCATTGATTAGATATGGAGTCGCTTTTCCCAACGTCAGCGCTCCCACAAGCACACCTAACGCGAGACCACGAGATTGTCTAAACCAGGTAGCCATGATCTTCATTCCTGGCGGATACACTCCGGCCAGAAACATCCCGGTCAAAAAGCGCAGGATAATCCCAACCTCTGGTCCGTCAGCATGTAATGCAACCGACGCGTTAGCGACAGCGCCAAAGAAGGCACATGCAGCGAACAGATGCCTCGAACTGATTACGTCAGGAAGATTTAGTAAGGCACTGAGAAGCGTTCCACAAACGAAGCCAAGTTGAACCGCTATAGTAAGCCAACTTACTGACGATTCACTTAGGGCCCACTCTGCTTGCAGAGCCGGTACGACAGCCGATGCGCTGAACCAGAGCGACATCCCCAACAATTCAGCGATGGCAAGTAGAGCAAGCGCTCGCCAACGATTACCAGCAGGTTTTGTTGGAACAGTCTTCAGAGTGCTCTCTCAGGAGTTGGGTTCAGGAGCGATTGTAATGTTATCTAAACCCTATCAAGTGCGCTAATGAATTTTGATTTGATCAAAAAAAGCGGCAGCCTTTTCAGACTGCCGCTTGATAACTTTAGTACCAAACTGGTTCAGGCTACAGCTTCGCCGGTTGCATCTGCCTCATTCCCTTTTCGAATTGGATCAATTCTCTTATTCCGTTTGTTTTCATACATAGCCTTGTCGGCAAGTGCCATCAAGTCGTCAATAGAACGATTCTCCTCGGGATTGAATAACACATAACCAAGGCTCATAGAGAGATTGTATGGTACAGCTTTAAGCGAATTGTAGCTCTGAAGCTTGTACTCAAGTCTACCTATTATGGCCTCAGCGCCCCCGTCGGGTTCAACGGCCGCAAGTACGGTGAATTCATCTCCACCGAGCCGGCTTAAAACATCGGATGACCGGAATGTTTCTTTCAGGATCTCTGCTGTTTTAATGAGAGCCCGGTCTCCCTCTTTATGACCAAAGGAGTCATTAATCTTCTTTAGGCCATCAAGGTCCGCGTAAACAACTATCAGGTCTTTATGGTTACGGTGTACGGAATTGAGGTGTTGCTTAGAGAAAGCCAGAAAGCCACGGCGATTGTATAAACCTGTTAATTCATCAACTAGCGAGAGAGTTTGAATGGCTGCTTCTGCGCGTCTTCGTTCGGTAATGTCCTGGATCTGGAATATGAAATGTAACGGATTACCTGTTGCATCGTGAACCAGCGAAGCACTTGTCAACGCCCAGACTTCATATTCGTCCCTATGGATAAAGCGCTTCTCTAACTGACAGGTTAGTATCTCACCTGAGAGCATTCGATATACTTGAGCCAGGTCAGTTCCTAAATCATCTCGATGGGTAATCGCCTGAAAATCAGAATTCAGTAACTCTTCCTCTGTGTAACCCAGGATGTCACATAAGGAGGGATTGACACGCAACCAGTATCCTTCAGGTGAAACTAGTGCCATGCCGATGGCTGCGTGATCAAAGGCTGTTCTAAAGTGCTCCTCGCTCTCTTGTAACGCCTTACTAATCCGCTCTTGCTCAGCAATGTAAGTGTTTAGTTCAGCGACGTGTCGCCTGGCCAATTCCGCCTGCATTTCAGAATTCTCGAGGTTTCGCAGGTAAGTCTTATAGGTGAAGTAGATGATGGCGACCATCGGAGTTGTGGCGAGTAAAGCGTAAAACCCAACTTGGTCGATCAGCCGGGCGACGATACCAGCTGCAGAAGCACCAGCGAAATACGTCATGGATGTCCACATGAAGTTCTTGCGCCACGTTCCCCAGATTGGTTCATTAGCTTGTAAGGCAACGCTGATCGCAACCAATCCTGAATTAAGCGCATATTGAACCAGGGCCATTACGCATAGGGCTATGATTAAGTTCGCCGAATATCCATCCGCTGTACGGAGGTTTCCAAAAGTATTGTGAAGAATCCAAGCAGTAGCAAAAGTTGAGCTTGCCATCGCACCCGTATTGAAGAGCCAGGTGATGATTTTCTTGCTAAAGCGGACCGATGATGCAAAGGCCTCCACCGCGGCCAGTATTACCGCCGCTTCGGGACCAAACAGAAGAATTGTTAAGAAGATAAAGGTGTCGGAAACGGAGATTTCACCGTTGGCTTTAGGAATACTGATCGTTATGCGAGATCCAATCAGTATCGTTATCAGCGCAATGATAACGAATCTTGAATCCAGATGAGCTAGATCTAGTTTGTAGGAACAGAGTGCCGTCAGGGCAATGCCACAGACCGCAACCAGCCACATGTACCAGTTCCGAAGAGACGCCGGGTTCATCCGTTTAACTTCCAATTTTGGGGCTAATACTTAATAGAATCGGCCTGAGTTGGCCTTGAGACTGAGCGCTAGCAGCAACTCGTATTCCTTCACCGTATTTTCATCAAACTTGACCGGCTAAGCTCGAAATTCAACCACTATGAGAGACAAGTCGTTCAGTGAGGTCAATCTGAGAAAGGCTTGTCCCTTTTTGACTGTTCGAAACCTCGCGCGCTAAAAGTCTTTCACCTTGCCGCTGCCGCGGTCTCGATCCAGGTTTTCGTGATATTCTGGAGAAGTTCAATTTCATTTTCGAGGTCTTTGTTCATCCACTCGCCTGAGTTGGTAAAAGAACTGTTTTTTCGTGATGAAAGATCCCTTGGCAAGCTTGATTGGAAAGTTTAAACGTTCATCGAGCCGCGCTGACGAACATCCCATAAGCGAAGAGTTGTTTAGTGTTGAGAGACTTGAGCAATATGCGCAAGTTCTGGCTGCGGAACACAAGGTCGTCATAAAAAAAGGCCGTCCCCTGCTGTTGCCGCGATTAGAAGACAACGGGCGTAAACTAGTTAATGCCTATAACGCATTGGTTGAGGCTGTTCGGACTGGGCGGGTACTTTCCCCTGCCGCTGAGTGGCTGATAGATAATTTCCACATAGTGGAAGAGCAACTCCGAGAGATTCGTGAGGATCTCCCAAGGAGCTTCTATCACGAACTGCCAAAGCTCTCGGAGGGTGATCTTAAGGAATATCCACGAATCTATGCCGTCGCTCTTGCTTTAATTGCACACACCGATAGCCAACTCGAAACAAATACATTACGTCGTTTCATTGCCTCATATCAGTTGCGAGCTCCACTAACAATTGGTGAGTTGTGGGCTCTTGCTATCAGTTTAAGGCTGGCACTTGTAGAAAACCTTAGACGTTTAGCCCAACGGATAGTGACAGCTCGTGAAGAACGGGAACAAGCTGACAAACTTGCTGACAAGCTATTGGAAGTTGCCGTGCGGCAACCTGCCGACTTGATTCCCCTGCTCACAGAGCGACTCGGAAGACGGGATAAGCTGCCGAACTCATTTGTCGTGCAAATAACGCAGCGGCTCCGTGAACAAGATCCTTCAGTCACACCGGTCATTGATTGGCTTGAGAAACAACTGCAGCGGCAAGGCAAAAATATCGAACAGGTAATACACATCGAGCATCAACGCCAGGCCGCGGCTCAGGTTACTGTTGGTAACATCATCACCAGCATGCGTCTCCTCTCAACGCTCGACTGGCGCGATTTTTTTGAAAGTGTCAGTCTGGTCGATCCATTACTTGGCGAGGAGCCTGCCGAAGCATATTTGAAGATGGATTTCCAGACCAGGGACCGATATCGACATATTATCGAGCGGATTGCTAAGCGAACCCTGAAAAGCGAGCTTGAAGTTGCAAAAGAAGCGGTAGCATTAGCTCGGAAGGCAGCAAAGAACGTAACCCATCGTGAGGCTGAAGCACATGTTGGCTATTACTTAATTGATGAAGGTTTACCCGCCCTCGAGTCAGCTTTTTCTTACCATCCGAGAACAAGCGAACGAATTACTCGCTGGCTTCTCCGCCATCCAACATTCACGTATCTCGGAACACTTACCATGGTCAGTACGGCCATCGCCGCAATAATCCTATTTGCTATGGCCAGTGTTGGTGTGACTACTGGGGTACTGATCATCGCAGGAGTTTTGGTTCTTATTCCTGCAAGCGATCTAGCGCTCACGATACTCAATTGGGATGTAACTAAAACGCTTGAGCCACGCCTCTTACCAAAGATGGACACGGTGGACGGGGTTCCAACCAATGCTCGGACGATGGTAGTCGTACCAACCATCTTTTTCTCAATCGAAACCGTCCGGGAGTTGCTGGCCAAGCTTGAGGTACATTTTCTCGCTAACCAGGATAAGAACATTTATTTTGCTCTCTTAGGAGATTTACCCGACGCTGATTCTGAAGAGCAGCATGGTGATTCCGAGCGAATTGCCGCCGCATTAACGGGGATTGAAGAACTGAACGAACGTTACAACGGAGACGCTTTAGGACGGTTTCATCTTTTTTGTCGTCGCCGGCGATGGAACGCGAGCGAAGGCAAGTGGATGGGTTGGGAACGGAAGCGTGGCAAGCTCCATGAGTTCAATCGGCTGACGCGTGGCGCCTTAGATACCGATTTCACAGTTAAAACTGCTGGTCCTAATCTGCTATCCCAAATCCGCTACGTGATTACCTTGGATTCTGACACCCAACTTCCCCGCGATTCGGCTCGGAAACTAATTGGCACGGCAATTCATCCATTAAATCAGCCGCGGATTGATCCTCATGTTAACCGAGTGACATATGGCTACGGGATACTCCAACCACGCGTCAGCGTCTCTCTCGTGAGCGCCTCGTGCTCCCGCTTGTCCAGGATCTTTTCTGGAAATACAGGCATTGATCCCTATACGACAGCCGTTTCAGATGTGTATCAAGATCTTTTTGGCGAGGGTAACTACACTGGAAAAGGCCTCTATCAAATTGACGCATTCGAAAAGGTCCTCGCTGATCGTGTTTCCGAGAACTACCTGCTGAGCCATGATCTATTCGAATCGCTGTTTGCCAGGGCAGCACTCGTCACAGATATCGAACTCCTTGATGATTATCCCGCTCGTTACGACACGTACGCCAAACGCCAGCACCGCTGGACTCGCGGTGACTGGCAGATACTCCGCTGGGTCTTTCCAACCGTACCTGATGCTAATGGACGCAAGATTCGTAACACTCTGCCGCTGATCTCTCGTTGGAAGATTCTTGACAACTTGCGCCGAAGCCTGGTTGCTCCTGCAACCTTCATGTGGTTTGTTGCCGCCTGGACCATCTTTCCTGGAAACCCGTTAGTATGGACTCTGTTTGTCGTAGCCACAATCGCTTTTCCTGTCTATTTGCACGTAACCACAAGTCTATTAATACATCCGCGGGGTATACCGTGGACTAGCCATTTTTGGAGTGTGTGGGGGGATATAAGAACCAACACGGCTCAAGTGGCGCTTTCCCTGGTCTTTCATGCTCATCAGGCATACCTAATGGCTGATGCAATCGTTCGTACGCTCCACCGAAAGCTCATCTCACATCGCAAGTTGCTGGAGTGGGAAACAGCAGCACAGGCCGAGAATAGTAACGGGGTCCAGCTATCGCACTTTATCCATTTTATGTATCCCGCACAGATTCTTGCTCTAGCAGCGGGCGTATTAATCATTATTTTCAAACCTGCATCTTATACAATCGCGCTACCACTTCTATTCGTTTGGCTTGCATCCCCTTTAGTTGCTTATTGGATTAGCCGACCTCTTGTAACCCTCGGCCTTGAACTTCTCAGTGAAGACCGCAAACTCGCCAGACTCGTAGCACGACGCACATGGCGATTTTTCGAAACGTTCGTAGGAGCTGAAAGCCACTGGTTACCCCCTGATAACTATCAGGAGGATCCAGCTGTCGTCGCCCACCGAACCTCCCCAACTAATATAGGATTACTTCTTCTGTCTACCGTCTCAGCCCATGATTTAGGCTACCTAAATACGCTGGAGTTTGTTGAACGTCAGGAACTAACTTTGGCGACTATGGCCAAACTACGTAAGTTTAGGGGTCACTTCTTCAATTGGTATGACACAAAAACTCTCGAGCCGCTTTATCCGCAGTACGTTTCAACGGTTGACAGTGGGAATCTTGCGGGACACTTAATCGCGTTAAAGCAATCCTGCGTGGAGATGGCAGATGTTCGCCTTTTCGACGAACGCATACTCGAAGGGTTTTCAGAAACACTCAATTCAATCACTGAAGAAGCCCGCAAGTTAACCACGATTCGTCAGCGAAGCGAGTTTGTTACAGTAAATCAATTACTTGACGAGATACAGTCTTGTGAGAACCTTATCAATGCAGGTGGAGCGATTGGGGCGCTTGGGTTCTGGCTAACGCTATCCGCGACACTAAAGAGTCATGTCGTTACCATCCAGGATATCGCAGCCGCACTGGCCCACGAACATGGTCATGAAAACTTTGAAGAGTTGAACTGGTGGGTCGGCGCTCTGCGTCACCAGATTGATACTCTCCAGCGTGAAATTGATAGATTAGTTCCATGGACCTCTCAGTCAACGGTAAACATAGAGGCCGCAATCAGAAGCTGTGACGATGACGCCAAAACTCGTTGGCAAAGTCTCGACCGTCTTCTGACTGACGTTCCCATCCTTTCACAGATTCCTGATGTGGCTGATCAGGCCTTAGTGCAATTAAGCGCGCTTCACAAACAGATCTCAGACCAGCTTTCTGCTGGTAGGGAATTGAATCTTGCACTCAGCTCAATAGCCTATCTCACAAGAGATGTTGAGGATGCAGTGAAATCAGCGAACGATCTGTTGTCCCGGCTCGCCAGCATTGCCGGGAAGTGCGATCCGCTGATTGAGGAAATGGACTTTCGCTTCTTGCTTGATTCAGACCGGGGAGTATTTACAATCGGCTATAACGTCTCAGAACTCCGCCCTGACGATTCCTATTATGACCTGCTCGCTTCAGAAGCGCGCCTGGCGAGCTTCATCGCGATTGCAAAAGGTGACGTACCTCAGGAGCATTGGTTTCGTTTGAGTCGCCAATTCACAACAGTTGACCATGGGCGTGCCCTCATCTCGTGGGCGGGCACAATGTTCGAATATTTAATGCCTTTACTCGTTATGCGCAACTACCCCGGTACCTTGCTCGACGAAACGAACCGCATGGTCGTAGCGCGCCAGATCAGGTATGGCTACGAACGGAGCGTGCCGTGGGGGATATCAGAATCTGCTTATAACATCCGCGACCTTAACTTGAATTACCAGTACGGTCCATTTGGGGTTCCGGGCCTGGGCTTAAAGCGCGGCTTGATTGAAGACTTGGTTGTCTCACCTTATGCGACAGCTCTAGCAGCTCTATTAACTCCTCGAGCAGCGATTGAGAACTTCCGCCAGCTAACAAAAGAGGGGGCGCTAACACCCTTTGGTTTTTATGAAGCTATCGACTATACGCATGAAAGGCTCCCCCAAAATCAGAAGCGAGTTCTTGTTCGAGCTTTCATGGCACACCACCAGGGAATGATTTTGGTGGCCCTTGGAAACTTGCTCGGTCACCGGATGGAAGATCGTTTTCACGCCGACCCTTTGGTCCAGGCAACCGAGTTGCTGCTCCAGGAAAGAATTCCGGTGCGTGTCCCAGCACGTCATCCACGAGCCGAGGAAGTTCTAAGTGGAAGAGTTGTCAGCCAGCAGGCAGGAGCAGTTACCCGCGTTTACACGTCCGCTCAACTGGACACTCCACAAACGCAATTGCTTTCAAATGGCACTTACAGCGTCATGGTTACTACTGCGGGTGGCGGTTACTCCTCATGTGGCCCCTACGCCGTCACTCGTTGGCGCGAAGACGTCACCCGCGATCACTGGGGCACTTTTATCTACCTCCGAGACGTACGTAGCGGTACGGTATGGTCGGCAGGGTACCAACCCTTCCAACGACGTCCTCAATCGTATGAGGTTGCCTTCTCAGAAGACAAAGCAGAGTTCTGGCGCACTGATGCTGGCATTGTAACGCACATGCAGATCCTGGTCTCCGCCGAGGACAATGCTGAAGTACGTCACATCTCCATAACGAATCATTCGCTCCGGACCCGCGAGATCGAGTTGACGAGCTATGCCGAAGTAGTCCTCGCTCCAGCCCTCGCCGACGCAGCTCATCCGGGTTTCAGTAACCTTTTTATTGAGACTGAGTTCTTTGCGGCTGAGAATGCCCTGTTGGCGCGCCGTCGCCAACGAGCTAGTGAGGATAAGCCCATCTGGGGAGTGCATGTAGTTGTAGCGGACGGTGAAACAGTCGGCGCCGTTCAGTATGAAACTGATCGCTTCCGCTTTCTGGGCCGGGGACATACCCCAGCGGATCCTGTGGCAATTACCGAAGAGCGGCCATTGTCAAACACTGTAGGCGCTGTGCTGGACCCTATATTAAGTCTGCGGCGAAGAGTTCGCATTAAACCGAATCAAACGGCCCATGTAACCTTTAGCACCGCGGTCGCTCACTCTCGCGAGAAGGCGATGATGCTTGCTGACAAATATCACGAAGCAAGCATCTTCGACCGTGAAGCTCGGCTTGCCTGGACCAAAGCACAGGTTGAAATGAGCCACCTTAATGTCGGCGCCGAGGAAGCTCATCGCTTCCAACTGCTCGCCGGTAGGGTAATCTATTCTGATCCATCACTGCGTCCGCGTCCTCACGTTCTGGCGCTCAACACTAGAGCTCAATCAAGTTTATGGCCCTACGGGATAAGTGGTGATTTACCCATTGTTCTGGTGCGCATCAATAAACCTCAAGACCTTCCAATAGTACGCAAGCTGCTTCGAGGCCATGAGTATCTCCACTACAAAGGCTTAAAATGCGACTTGATTATTCTGAATGATCACCCGCCGAGCTACCTCCAATCTCTGCATGACGAGCTTCAAGCAATGATCAGGACCAGTGGTCTGCAAGCTCTAAATGAGAAGCCGGGCGGTGTTTTTCTGCGGCGCGCTGACCTAATGCCCGAAGCCGATCGAATTCTGCTCCACGCAGTGGCCCGAGTTGTCATTGTGACGGAGCGCGGACTTCTCGAAGAACAACTGGAACGTCAACAACTTGAAGAACCGCTTCCCCCAGCGTTTGTGCCTCGTATGCCATCGCAGACATATCCTGAGCCAAAAGTCGCAATGCCCGAGTTGAGCTTCTTTAATGGTCTCGGTGGCTTTAACGAAAGTGGCAGAGAGTACGTAGTAATTCTAGGCGAGGGACAGTGGACACCTGCTCCCTGGTCTAACGTCATTGGCAATCGCAACAACTTTGGTTTTCAAGTAACTGAAGTTGGCGGTGGTAACACTTGGTCAATCAATAGCCGAGAGAACCGACTAACACCCTGGTCAAATGACGCAGTCAGTGATCCTCCCGGAGAGGCTGTTTACCTTCGTGACGAAGACACTGGAACCGTCTGGTCGCCAACGCCCCTGCCGATACGCGAGGTCGAACCGTACACCTGCCGTCACGGTCAAGGCTATTCAGTCTTCGAGCATGCCAGTCACGGTATCTCTCAGGAGTTACTTCAGTTTGTTCCGCTTGAAGATTCGGTCAAGATCTCGCTCTTACGCCTGCGTAACAGGACAGCACGCATCCGACGCCTCTCGGTTACTTTTTATTTAGAGTGGGTGTTGGGCGTCCATCGCAGTTTTTCAGCGCCGTTTATTATCACTGAGATCGATCGGGCTACGGGAACGATTTACGCGCGCAACCCTTTTAACAACGAGTTTGCCGAAAGAGTTGCCTTCGCAACAATAAGTGAGAAGGTCACAAGCGCCACCTGTGATCGGAAGGAGTTTCTGGGTCGAAACGGTTCGCCAAGTCGCCCTGAGGCACTCTTTCGCACCAATCTCAGCAATCGTGATGGAGCAGGACTAGATCCCTGCGCTGCGCTACAAAGTGTCATCGAACTGGCGCCAGGTGAAGCCCGCGAGATCATATTTCTGCTAGGTGAAGGTGGTTCAAAAGCTGAGGCAGAGGAACTCGTGAGTATCTTCCGTCATCCGGCAAGTGTGAATGAGGCCTTTGAAGAAGTGCTCTCTTTTTGGGATGGACTTTTGGACACTATTGAGGTCAAAACGCCAGATCAAGCCATGAACACGATTCTGAATCGATGGCTGCTGTATCAAACTCTTTCATGCCGGATCTGGTCACGCACGGCATTTTATCAATCCGGCGGTGCTTACGGATTTCGAGATCAGCTTCAGGATGTCATGGCCCTTGTCTACAGTAGACCACAAGTCGCCCGAGAACAAATAATCCGGGCCGCTCATCATCAGTTCAAGGAGGGTGATGTTCAGCACTGGTGGCACCCTCCTACCGGACGTGGCGTTAGGACCAAGTTTTCGGACGACCTCCTGTGGCTGGCGTTCGTCACCGCATTTTACATAAAGGTCACCGGAAATAATGAGGTTCTCGACGAAGAGGCTCCCTTTTTAGAAGGGCCTCTTCTCGAACCTGAGGAGCTTGAGGTTTACATGCAGCCCGTGGTTTCCGTCGAAACCGGTTCAATCTTTGAACACTGCATCCGAGCAATAGACCGCAGCTTGGAAGTGGGCCCTCATGGCTTACCTCTGATGGGTTCCGGAGACTGGAATGATGGAATGAACCGAGTTGGCCATAAAGGCAAGGGCGAAAGCATTTGGGTAGGCTGGTTCCTCTATACAACGCTTGACAGCTTTGTTCCACTTTGTGAAGCACGTGGCGATCGCGACCGCGCCGAGCTTTATCGCCAACATATGAAAAGCTTGAAAGAAGCGCTCGAGGAGCATGGCTGGGATGGTGACTGGTACCGGCGAGCTTATTTTGACGATGGCACTCCGCTAGGGTCGGTGCAGAACGAAGAATGCAGAATAGACTCGATCGTACAGTCGTGGGGTGTCATCTCGGGCGCCGCGGAACACTATCGGGCAGTACGAGCGATGGCTGCCGTTGAGGAGTACTTAATCAGGCGTGGCGATGGTCTAGTGATCCTGTTCACCCCACCTTTTGATAAAGGGAGTTTGGATCCGGGCTATATCAAGGGGTATGTCCCAGGCGTACGCGAAAATGGCGGACAGTATACGCACGCGGCGCTCTGGACGTTGATCGCTTTCGCCAAACTTGGTGATGGAGAACGGGCAGGTGAACTGTTTTCGCTGCTGAATCCGATTAATCACGCCTCGACCCGGGCAGGTCTCCACAAATACAAAGTTGAGCCTTACTCTGCTGCCGGCGATATCTACGCAGTTCCACCCCACACAGGAAGAGGAGGCTGGACGTGGTACACAGGTTCATCGGGCTGGATGTACCGGGCGGGTTTGGAAGCCATTCTAGGTTTCAAGCTTAATGCTGAGCGGTTGCTCATCGAACCCTGTATCCCACGCTGGTGGCATGAATTTGAAATCACCTATCGACGTGGCAAGACGACCTATCACATAACAGTTGAGAATCCGCTAGCCGTAAGCCGAGGTGTTGTCTCAGTCGAACTTGATGGGAAGTTGTTGAAGAGTAACGAAATCCCCATCGAGGAAGACAACAAGAGTCACGTTGTACGTGTGGTTCTCGGAGAAGCTCAGATGGATAGGGTTGAAGGCCCAGAAGCGGAAGCTCAGGAACAGACTCACCGATAGGCCTCAAAGCGCGTTCAGAAACCAATCACTCCCCGATCAATAAGAGTCTTGATCATCCGCAAGCTGTCAGCTTCTCTGAATGGACAGATCGAGAGGACCGACTGAATATCCCATTCGCCATTTATTCGGGAAAGAACAAAGCCCTCTTGTGGTCCAAGTTGATATTGATCCAACTCCTCAAGGCCTACTAGAAGCTTTGGCACTGCTTCTGGTGAGAAATTGGCATAGACCTCTTGAACAAATTTCTTCTCGGCTACTAGTACGAGCCTTTGCGCTACAGCGTTCTTCGGTTCTTTTTGCAAAACGCTATGGATAATCGCCAAAGCCTTTTCCGAACTGCCCTGTTCCAATTCATGCTCAGCGGTTAATAAAAGTTCAGCAGCGCTTTTAGGCGATTCGTCCAGATCACTTGAGCTCACAGGAGCTTCAGGCGCCTCACCGGCAGTCCGTGCCCCACCGCTGCTAATCAATTCGTGGAGCAGCGAATAAACATGAAAGGCCGATGCATGCATGTTGTAGCAGATTTCAGCCACAGTCATTTTTCGTTCTACTAAGGAGATTAGTTCCCTGACCTCCTTACTAAGGTTAGCCGGTGGAGCCCAGCCATCTACAATCTCAAGAATCACGCGATCAGAGGGAATCAACATCCTGTAGCGTGCCCACTCATCAATGCGATAGATGCCCTCCATGATGACAGAGGTGGGATCAACCTCAATGCGAATGAGATCGTCTGGCAGCACTTCATTATCAAGAAGTTCAAAATGCGCTTGCTCCCAAACAAAGAGATCGTAAATGATGTCCAGCGTTCGAATGCGTAGGGTCGCAAGAACGTCGGCTTCGGAGAGAAAACCCTGTTTGACCAGAATCTCTCCTAATCTGCCACCAGATTGTCGCTGAACCTCCATTGCAGTCTGAAGCTGAGACTCATTTACTTTTCCGTAATGGATGAGTACTTGACCGAGATATTCCTTGGGATCATTGGTATTGGAGCCGACGATTAGACCATTCTGAAAATAGATCTCCTTGATCACCTTGCCCTGACTGAATCTCAGAGTGCCTGTCTTTCTCCCCGCTGCTAAAAACTGAAGCAGGTCGGAGACATTCATGGTTGTTAAAGTGCCATGAATACCCATTGTTACTTGATCCTGCCGGTAAGGTCCTTGTTCATGAACTCAAAGGTAACGGTGGAGTCTCACGCACGTGGCGGGCAAACTCTTGAACAAACGCCTAAGAGATTACATGTGAATCAAATGGAGTTTCAAGCAATTAATTCAAGCGCAGAAAAATGGTAGCCATTATGATGGGTAGTAGCCACAAGATGGGCTTATCGCCTTATGTTGAATCAATTGCTACATGCGCTAACAGCGGGAAGTGGTCCGATGCTTTTGCGGCGTCGGCATCATCTATCACCTCGCATGCGAGTAGCCGGTCAGCAAAGCGCAGAGGAACAAACACATAGTCAAGACGTAAGTGTGGATCCCAGGTGGGGAATGTATGACCGACATGGTTCGGATGTAGAAACCGGAAACCATCAAGGTAACCGGCATCCAGCATAACTTGAATGGTTTCTCGCTGAAGCTTGCGACCACTTAGCCATATGAGCCCGCGAATCCAGGCAGGCATTCGACGAACGTCCAAGAGTTCCCCTGGAGCTAGAGCATTAAAGTCGCCTACCAATAGATGGAAGCCCTCACTGTACCGCTGGATGCCTTTGAGAAGTGCCTTAATCTCCTGAACGCGCCGGCGTTCGCTCCACTTAGAAAAGATAGCTCTGAGGTGCAGCCCAAAGATTCGTTCCTCCGTTCCAGCAATTACAATCTCCAAAAAAGGATGCTTTGCCCCTGCCGGATAGTGCCATTCATGATGTGAAGTTTCGATGCGACTCATGAAGGCCATTGAATGGTCCTTCTGCGCAGCCCAATGTGGGAATCCGGCTACTTCGGCCAACCCTTTAATCACCTGAGGACGTGTAGCCTCTTGAAAAACAACCAAGTCGGGCGAGGCCGCTCTGATTACTTGCGCCAGGGGCGACTCGCGCCCAATACCACCAAAGCGAATGTTATAACTGAGCAGTTTTAGCTTCACATATCCTCCGCCGCCTCAATCACCGTGAAGTACGGCTCGCCAAAAAGCACATCCCGAGCATACAGAACCAAGTTGGATGTAGCTTGGAAGTTCACCGGGCGGCCAACCAACTTCTGCAGGGCCATGCGAAGTGGTTGAAGTTTTGGCGCAATTTCTGGGTCCTGATCACAGAGTGGCTTAGTATGTAGACCTGGAATGTAGAAGGCATCCTTATCCCAAAACTCCATCACCTTTTCTCCGACAAGCGTCACATCAAGGTCACTCGAACCCTTCCCCTTTGAATCAAACGGTCCTCCATCTTCCCAGCGCGAATTGGTAACCACACTTCCCCTCAAGACAATACCCGTCCCTTCAGGTAATCGGGCCTGTAGTTTTTTACAGAAGGCGCGGAAGAGCCTTTCATCGTTATTGAACCCGAGCAGGACTACACGGGCCCGGATCTCTTGCGGGGTCATCTCTTTCACATCTTTGCGCATAGTGGTGAATGGTGAAGAGTGAATCAGGAATCGGGAATCAGGAATCGTGAATCGTGAATCCGTGATCGTGAAGCGTGAAGCGTGAATCGTGAGTGATGAATCGGGCGTACAGTGAATAGAGCTTAGCAATCACGATTCCATTCACGATTCACGATTTACGATTCACTACTTCGGTTCCACTGTTAATCCGGCCTCTTGCCACGCATCAAAACCTCGGTACAGTGGATGGATATTCTTGAAGCCTTTTTCCATCAGTTCCAGCGCCAACCTGGCGCTTGATGCCTCGTGGGGTCAAGTGCAATAGGTGATTATCGTGCGATCATGTGGGATATCAGCCAGTCTTTGTTCGACCTCATCGGGTAGTATTCTGATGGCGCTGGGTAGTTTCGTTTCAGCCTCACCCCAAGCCTTGGGATTTCGAACGTCAATGAAAGTGAATTCTTCTCCGCGATTCATTCGTTCCTTCAGTTCTTCAACTGTTACACGTGTCGCTTCCATGGTGATACTCCTTGATCAGTTTCTTAGGGGGGCTCAACTGGAGGAACGTGGAGGATGAGTGAAGTATAAAGGATGAAGGCGAAAGGATGAAGGCGGAAGGATGAAGGATATTTACCATTTATCAATTTCCATTTTTCATTTTTCATTTTCATTTTTCAGATTTGCAAAAACATTAAACGAATAGTGAAAAATGATGAATGGCGAATGTCCTTCATCCTTTCACCTTTCGCCTTCATCCTTTCGCCTCCCGCCTTCATCCTTCATCGTTTTCAACAGAATACCAACCAACTTGTTAAGCCCGTGGGCGTCTTCGTCGTCAAACCTCCCTATTAAGGGACTGTCGAGATCAAGAACGCCTAGCAGAGTATCTTCCTTGACGAGCGGTACCACAATCTCCGAATTTGAGGCACTGTCGCAGGCGATGTGGCCGGGAAACTCGTGAACGTTAGGAACTATGATGGTTGCGCGGCGCTCAGCTGCAGTACCGCAAACTCCCTTCCCCAAAGCTATACGGACGCAGGCGGGCCTTCCCTGAAATGGACCAAGTACCAGTTCGGCCTCCTTCAGAAAATAGAATCCAACCCAATTGAGATCTGGTAAGGAATGGTAGAGAAGGGATGAGAAGTTTGCAGCTTTAGCGATCAGATCGCTCTCGTCAGCTAACAAATGGCCCAACTGTGATCCTATAGAATCGTAAAGCTTACTCTTTGTAGCGGCCGGAATGTCCTGTAGTTGAAACGTCATCGCTTACGACACCTGACCTGAGCTTCTGATACTAATCACCACCGACTTTGACGCAGGCGTATTACTCTTCTCAGCAACACTCCGTACTGGTACAAGTACATTGGCTTCCGGGAAATAGGTTGCAGCGCAACGTGATGGAATGCTGTAGGGAACAACCGTAAAGCGTTTCGCGATTCGTTCCTCGCCATCGAAGTGACTCACCAGATCTACCACTTCTCTTTCTTTCAAGCCCGTACGTCGCATGTCATCTCGATTAAGCAACACAACTCGCCTGCCGTTCTTAATTCCTCGATAGCGGTCGTCAAGACTGTAGATAGACGTGTTGAATTGATCGTGGCTCCGAATAGTCATCATCAAGAACTGACCTGGTTGCAAGTTGTGAGTGGGCAAAGGATGGACTGTAAAAGCGGCCTTACCCGAAGGCGTATTGAACTTCCGCTCTCGAGCCGCATTCGGTAGTTGGAACCCCTGAGGACGGCGTATGCGTTGATTGTAGTCTTCGAATCCCGGCACTACTTTGGCAATCGAGTCACGAATCCGATCATAATCAGCAACCATCTGTTCCCAATTAACCCTCGTGCGCTCACGTAGTACCGCCCGAGCCAGACGCGCAACAATCGTAGGTTCACTCAAAAGGTTTGGCGAAGCTGGCGACAGTAACCCTCTGGAAGCTTGAACTACCGCCATCGAGTTCTCGGTACTAACAAATTGCGGTCCGGCTTCCTGACTATCAATCTCAGTACGTCCGAGGCACGGAAGAATCAGCGCCTGCTCTCCGGTAATCAAATGTGATCGATTCATTTTCGTTGAGACATGGGCCGTAAGTCGCGTGCGTCGCAGCGCGGACGCTGTGAACTCAGTATCAGGAGTTGCCGATAAAAAGTTCCCACCGAGAGCAAAGAAGACTTTAGCCTTGCCTGAGTGCATCGCCTCGATGGCTTTGACTGTGTCAAACCCATGACGGCGTGGTGGTTCAAACCCGAATTCCTCTGCCAGTCTATCCAGGAAGGCCTCCCTAGGACGCTCCCAAATACCCATTGTCCGGTCGCCCTGTACGTTGCTGTGTCCACGTACTGGACAAAGACCCGCCCCCGGCCTTCCGATCTGCCCCCGCAAAAGCATCAGATTCACAATCTCCTGAATATTCGCCACTGCATTCTTGTGCTGCGTAAGTCCCATTGCCCAACAGAAAATGGTGCGTTCTGATTCGATAAATATTTTCGCGGCTTCTTCGATCTTAGTCTTGGGTACTCCGCACTGCTCAATCAAATGGCCCCAGTGCACTTTTCGCAGAGCTTCAGCAAACTCTTCAAAGCCGGTTGTGTAACTGTTGACGAAATCATGATCCAAGACTTGTCCCGGGCGTCGCTCTTCCTGGTCAAGAATCTCCAGCATCATTCCTTTCAATAAGGCGACATCACCATTGATTCGCACCTGAAGGAAGAGATCGGCAAGCTGAGTACCTTTGCCAATCCAGCTAGTAACCTGCTGTGGGTGCTTGAAGCGAGACATACCGGCTTCTGGTAGTGGATTGATATGAACAATCTTGCAGCCGTTTCTTTTGGCTCTTTCGAGTGCAGTTAGCATGCGAGGATGATTCGTGCCCGGGTTTTGACCGATTACAAAGATAGCCTGAGCAAGGTCGAAATCTTCTAGCGTGACGGTGCCCTTCCCCACTCCGATTGTTTCATTTAAGGCAGTACCACTGGATTCGTGGCACATATTCGAGCAGTCGGGCAGATTGTTTGTCCCGAATTGTCGTACGAACAGTTGATACAGGAAGGCTGCCTCGTTACTCGTACGACCAGACGTATAGAAGATTGCTTCATCTGGATGATCAAGAGCGTTGAGTTCATTCGCTATTAGTGCGAAGGCATCATCCCACGTTATTGGCTCGTAATGTGAAGCGCCGCGTCGCAAGACCATAGGTTCGGTGAGACGTCCCTGTTGATTCAGCCAGTAATCAGATTTGCCTGCAAGATCTGCGACACTCCACTCGTGAAAGAATGCTGCAGTTACTCGCTTAGTTGTGGCTTCATCGGCAACATGCTTGGCGCCGTTTTCGCAAAACTCTGTGTGAGAACGTCCTTCATCAGGTTCCGGCCACGCACAGCCAGGACAGTCAAAACCACCCTGCTGATTAAGATTCCTAAGAGTCCGTAACCCTCTCGTTGGTCCCATCTCGCTCCAGACACTCTTCACAGTTGCGAGGATAGCGGGTACACCGCCAGCGCTCTTGCTGATGGGTTGAATCTCAACCGCGCCAGTCTCTTCAGGAGGCTGAGCGCTGATATTCGGTATGTCCTTGTCAGCCATAATTTCAAGGTCTAAAGAATCTATTCTATGCGCAGAAAAGACCGTTTACAAAAGCTCTAAGTACTGTACGGTGAACCCCGTCAGGGTTGAAATGTTCCCAACCGATTCCGAATGTTTGTGCGACCAATCGTGGTTTTTATCCCATCTGCCTGGAAATGACGCATTACATCAGTGAGGCAGCAATGGGGCTGGCCTGAAGCTGACGACCTTAAGGAGGTCATATGAGACGACGAGCGAAGAGCACAATCACGTTTTTGGGCCTGTTTTTTATGGCCGTAGCAGGCGTCCAAGCACAGAGTGGAGCCAAAATCGAGGTGAACGTTCCTTTTGATTTCATAGCAGGTAAAAGGTCATTCGAAGCGGGTACCTATTCGTTGAGCAGAATGTCTGATGGCAACCTTCTGATCCGAAGTGCTGATGGCAAGGGGAACACTATTGTTCAGGCCCCTGTAGGAATAGTCGGACGAGACTACATTAGCAATGAGCGACTCGTATTTATTCGCTACGGAAATCAGTATTTTCTCTCAGAAGTGTGGCTTAAGGGCGGTATCGGGCGACAGCTTTTGCCCTTTGACACAGAGAAGAAAGTTGCCCGAAAGCAGCAATTGGCACTGGTCAGAGAGGTGCGAAGCTCAAATTAGAGTGACGAGTGACGGGTGATGAGTTGATGAGTTCGTCACTCGTCACTCGGCACTAGACAAATCCCCTACACGGCAGTGTAGGGATGCCTTCAGATCCAACCTACACAGCAGA
>CAZNPP010000022.1:0-16148 GCA_964574785.1 uncultured Chloracidobacterium sp.
AGAAGGCAGGAGGCAGCGGCAGGACGCAGTAGGCGCCCGCTTCCTGCTCCTGCCTCCTGCTCCTGCCTCCTGCTCCTGCTTCCTGCCTCGTGACTTCTGACTCCTGACTTCTGACTTCTATTCAATAATTATCTCATCGATAAAAACCCACGAGTTGCCGCCGTGGCCCGGATGCCAAGAAGGAATCTTTCCGTAACCAATGGCCCTCACCTTCACATACCGCGCCTGCTGCGAAGGTATGCTGCGAACAAAGTCTTTTAGAACCACGTCATAATCTTTATCGGAAACATCATTTTCAACCGTCAACACCTTCGAGAACCCTTTACCATCTGAAGATAACTCCACCTCAAGCCGCACCGGCAACCAGATCCAGGAGCGAATGTCCTGTAGAAAACCCGCCCCCAATCGCGAAACTTCACGAGCGGCGCCTAAATCAACGATCGCTTCGAAATTTTGTCCCTGATAGCCTTGCCAAGCGCCTGTGCTGAAGTTGTTGTTCCCTCTAATCCCATCAACGAGTCCTAGATCGCCACCACCTTGATACTGCGAACTGCGTTTGGAGAAGACTTTGACTGTCCAATCATGGGGAATACGATGATAGCTAGCAGTCGCGGCAATACTCGTCTTTCCTGCCTCCTTAAAAGCGGCGGCTCTTATATTAGTAGTCTCGTCGATCACAAACGGCTGAAGATAGCGCGGTGAGTTCTCGTCAGGTTCGGAGTTATCGGTTGTGTAGTAAACGCGCAGATCGCCAGTTTCAATCTTGATCTCAAGCTGATCCTTGAAAACAGCCGCCGAAGCACTGATTACGGGAACAGGGACAAGCAAATGCTCGGCTATTTCTGACACAGGCACATCTGAATCTGCTGAACCCCAAGCCGTATTCGGCCTCGAGCCCATAATGAAAACGAGCTCACCACCTTTCATAAAATCGCTGTGATGCAAATAAGACTTGCTATACGGCACACCGTTCAGAGTCGCCGATTGAATATAGATGTTCTGCGCAGAAACTCCCCGCGCACGTACTTTAAAGTTACGGCCATTCTCTAGATTGAATCTCAGCTCGGGAAACAGCGGTGTGCCTATAACGTAAACAGTCGAACCCGGTGTAACAGGATAGAAACCTGCCGCACTGAGGACATACCAAGCGGATAGTTGGCCACAGTCTTCATTGCCTATCAATCCATCCGGTTGCGGCAAGTAGAATTCATCCATGATCTGCCGAACGCGTTGCTGCGTTTTCCAAGGCTGATTCACGTAATTGTATAGATAAGCCATGTGGTGGCTTGGTTCATTACCGTGAGCGTATTGGCCAATCAGACCAGTAATGTCAGGCTGCTCCCTACCTGTAGTCTTGCTTTCAGCAGCAAAGAGATCGTCGAGCTTGCGCGCGAACCTCTCTTTGCCACCCATTAAGCGAATAAGGCCATTAAGATCGTGAGGAACAAAAAAGGAGTATTGCCAAGAGTTCGCTTCGGTGAAGTTAAAGTCCACTTCGCGGGGATCAAAAGGACTTAACCAGCCGCCATTCTTGCGTGGCCGCATAAAACCGGATTCAGAGTCAAAAACGTTCTTGTAGTACTGAGCCCGCTGTAGAAACTTGCGGTAATCCTCTTCCTGGCCCAGCAATAACGCCATCACGGCAATACACCAATCATCGTAAGCGTACTCGAGTGTCTTTGAGACAGATTCTCGCTCATCTTCCATGCTGATGTATCCCCGTCGAATATAGTCTGCGAGACCAAAGTGCTTGAGCTCCGCGCTGTGCTTCATTGCCGCGAATGCCTGCTCGCGATCAAAGCCCTTGATTCCTTTCACTGCAGCGTCCGCAATCACTGAGACGGCGTGATAGCCAATCATGGTGTCCGTCTCATTTGCGGCCAACTCCCACACAGGGAGCCTTCCACCCTGCTCATACTGCACAAGAAAAGTGTTGATAAAATCTACAGTGCGCTTCTGACCGATAATTGTGTAGAGCGGATGTGCGGCTCTGAACGTGTCCCACAGTGAGAATACTGTGTAGTTAGTAAATCCGTTTGCAGTATGGATCTTGAAATCCCGTCCGCGATATTGACTGTCTACATCCATGAAAAGATTCGGGGCAATCATTGCGTGGTACAAAGCCGTATAGAAGTTCTTTAGCTGGTCTTCGGTCCCGCCCTTGACCTGAATTTTGCTCAACTCGCGTTCCCAGGCTTCGTTGGCTTCCCTGCGAACTTGTTCAAAGTCCCAGTGGTCCAGTTCAGCTTTTAGATTCTTTCGTGCTCCTTCTATGCTGACAGCAGAGATACCAACCTTCAGGAGAATTGGCCCATCGGCAGTAAATCTAAAGACTGACTTGATACTTTCACCCTGCGCCTCCGAAACACCGGCAACAATCTTCTCGTCAATAGCAATACCCGACGAAATGAAAGGTTGGGAAAACTCAGCGACGAAATAGACGATCTGGTCTCGAGCCCAGCTTTCGGATCTTCTGTAACCCTCGAGGCGCGTGCTATCAACTATTCGCAAATACGAATCGAGCACTTTATCGCGATGGGCGAGATCCAAAATGACGTTTGCGTTCTCTGGATTGGAAAACGTATAGCGGTGGAGTCCTGCGCGTTTCGTAACACTGAGTTCAACAAAGATATCCTCATCATCCAATTTTACTGAGTAGTATCCAGCGCGAGCTGTTTCGTTCGCGTGGCTGAAGCGGGATGCATAACCACCAAGGGTGCTTTCTCCGTCGAGCGCGTTCAATCGAATTGCCCCTGAGGTGGGCATGAACAGAATATCGCCATAATCAGAAATGCCGGTTCCGCTCAAATGGGTATGACTGAACCCATAGATTACGTTGTCAGAATAGTGGTAGCCGGAACATCCTTCCCATCCAGTCAACCTTGTATCAGGACTCAGTTGGACCATACCGAAGGGCAGGGTCGCGCCAGGAAAGGTATGTCCCGTGCCCCCGGTACCAATGAATGGATCCACGAAGTTAGTGAATTTCTTCTGACCAAGCGCGGGCACAAAGACAATCCACAGCACCAGGAGGGTTCCGCACAATTTGTTGATGAATGGCTTCATAGTAAGGGGAAAGGCTACTCTTCAGAGGGGGCTTCTTCATGGAAGCCTTCGAGTTCAGCATTTATCTCTCCGCCAATCAGGATCGCTACTCCCGTCATATAGAACCAAAGCATCAGAACTATCAAAGCTCCCAGTGACCCGTAGGTCACATTATAAGTATCAAAAAAATGCAAGTAGAGCCGAAACCCGAATGAGACCAGCAACCAAAGTACTACGCCAACAAACGCGCCTTTAGTTGTCCATCGCCGTTGACTGCGCGGAACGTTGGGAGCGAAGTAGTAGATAAGATTAAAAGTTGCAAGCACAAAGCTGAGGGCAATGGGCCACTGTAGAAACTTCCAAATAGAGATAAAAATGTCACTCAAACCAAGCAGAGCGGCGAGGCTCTCACCAATCCTTTCGCCATAGAGAACAATAGCGAGCGCTGAAACTATAAGGATGGCGAGTATAATTGTGAGGATCAATGCAACCAGTCTTGCTTTCCACCATGGCCTTGACTCTTTAACGCGGTAAGCAACGTTCAGAGTTTGACTAATCGCATTCAGACCAAGAGAAGCGGTCCACAAAGCCGCTAGCAGGCTGAGATATAACCTCCCACCTCCCCGAGCGGCACTAATCTCATCCAGCGTTGCCTCGATCAACTCTACGGCTGAAGCTGGCACGACTGTGGCGAGATAAGCCAGCAGCATGCCACGAAATTCAGAGCCTTCCTGCGTGAAATAACCGAGTAGCGTAATGAGAAAAAGCAAGAGTGGAAAGAGTGCGAGCAGGAAGTAAAAAGAGAGTTGCGCGGCCCGGCCCAGGACATCGTGCTCATTGATTCGCGTCCAGATTCTGCGAAGAAGTAGCTTCCAATCTGGACCAAGACTCTTTTTTTTGGCTGATATCGACAAAAAACCTGCTCCCCGATCGGGTGATTGCAGGAAAAGACTACTGTGTTCCGGTAGTTAAATTGTCACAGGAGGAAGATAAAGACGTCGCTCTTCTGCTTACCTAACCAGTGTGCCTGTTCGGCTCCAGCGCGTATTCTTTAAGAAATCTAAGAGGAAGAAGTTGGTAGAAGGCTCGCTCTCGTCGTAGGACCAATAGACAAACATTGCGCGCCCAATAACTAAGTCGCGCGGCACGAAGCCCCAGTACCGGCTATCCTGGCTATTGTTGCGATTGTCACCCATCACAAAGTAACCGTCAGGTGGCACGACAATCTCCCTGCCGTCCCCAACATACCCAAAGATAGGAGGCCGCTCGTCGACAAAATCTGGCCGATAATAGACGTCATACGTTTCACCCGCTTCACGAGGTGAGCGGCTAATAATGTGGAGCGGAGCCTTTTCGTCTCGCTCAATTGCCTCGATCTGGTTTTCAGGTAGAATCTGGCCATTAATGATGACATTACGGCCTTCAATCTGGATCCGGTCACCAGGGAGACCAATGACGCGCTTCACATAGTTTGTAAAGATTGGCTTGTTGTCAGGCCGGTCGTAGTCGCTGGATGGATCGTACTCATTACCCGGATATTTAAAAACAACAATGTCGCCACGCCGGATCTCGCGTTGAGGCAGAAACGGTAGTGACTTACCTGGAGCAAAGATGAATTTATTGACCAGCAAATGATCACCAATGGTGATTGTATTTTGCATGGATCCCGTGGGTACTTTCACGGCCTGAACTATAAACGTCATACCGAACAGAGCCATGATTACGGTTACAACGAGCGATTCGAAGTACTCGCGCGGAACTGACTTAGGAGGACCTTGTGGTTTTACCTCAGGCTCCGGATGCTGTTTTTTGCCATTGCGGCTGAAAAAGCGCGAGAAAACAGAAGGTTTCTCCAGCGGTTTGATCTCAGCTACGCTGCTGACGGGTTCTTTCTTCATAATAGCTCGTCAATAATTCAAAACATCCTAGATAGGTTGGCTGAGCCGGTCAAGCAGAGAGAGACATAAGCAGCTCACTTGTCAGTATTAGGCTCATTCTCTTCCAGATCCTCTTCGTTCTCTTCCAGACCTTCACTTAACTTCATACTCTGCAATGCGTGCCTTGCTGCAGCAACTTCTGCTGCCTTTATCGATCGTCCTTCACCACGCATACTCCCTTTATCCCAGGTAACTTCAACGTGGAAAAGTCGACGATGAGGTGGACCAAGCGTATCAACTACTGTGTAGCGAGGCGCCATCCTGTGCTCTGCCTGCAGTTTTTCCTGAAGCATAGTTTTGAAGTCAGCCTGAGCAGCCGACATCGGGTCAGCTTTTTGCAACTCCTCAGTCAGAGCGTGGTTCACAAATTGAGTTGCAGCGAGAAATCCCCCGTCCAGAAATATTGCTCCGGTTACTGCTTCAAAGACATCTGCAAGAATCGCGTCCTTCCGTCGTCCTCCGCTTCTCTCTTCTCCACGACCGAAGCGAACGAAGTCGCCAAGATTCAGCCTGGCTGAAGCTTTCGCAAGCGTGGGAGCGCTAACTAGTCGATGCTTCATTCGTGAGAGTTCTCCTTCTGTTACGTCTGGATAGGCTCTGCAAAGATAATCAGCCACGATCAAGCCAAGCACTGAATCACCTAGAAATTCGAGGGCCTCGTTATGAAGACGACGTGCCTGCCCCTCAGAGCCTGGGGCAACCTGCTCGTGAGCCCAGGAACGATGTGTTATGGCGCGTTCGAGGAAGCTGCGGTCACCAAACTTGTAATCTAAAATTGTTTCCAGGTGGTCGAGGTTAGGAACCATGTTCGCGCTTGTTACTGCTGATTATGACAGACGCCGGAAGCATCGTCTGAAATCAGCGACGAAGCTTCCGGCGTCTTAAGCCTTGAGGGCGGCGACTTGAGAGCTATGAACTCAGTTACGTCTCTGATTTCCTTTCCCCTTCGTTCGCACGGCAGCGCTTTTTTTGGCTGAAGCTGGTCGAGCAGTTGCCAGTGCGTTTGAGGTCGTTGGTAATCTCGAATTGGAGCTGACGGTTTGTTCTCCAGAATTCGCGCTACTGGACGTAGGGCTGCTCGCAGGGGCCGAAGCTGGCAAAGTGGTAATAGGTGCAGGAACTGCAGGCAATGGCTTTGAAAGGATGCCCGCAATCATCTCATTCAAGCCTGCATCGGATTGGTTGTTACGGAACTTGTACCACTCCGTAAGACTCTGCATCCACTCATTCTTGCTAGCCTGTTGGGCCGGGTCGCTACCAGCGAGTGCTACGGCTCGGGCGTAGGCATCGATCATTCGATCAATCACCTGATTAATGTTTTCAAGAGCAAGTTTACTCTCGGGCGTTTCATCTTTACCCTCAAAACGGGCTTTGTAATCGGCGGATAACTTTGCATACGGACCGCCTTCGTACGCAGCCGCGATCAGGTAGTATGTTCCGGGTGTAGTCTTTATCTTGCTCTCATACTTAGCCGACTTGATCAGGTAATTGAGCGCGTCTGTAGGATTGTTCTTGATGGTCAGAAAACCAACAGTGTAATTCAAGTAAGCAAGAGCATCATCTTTCGAGGTGAAAGGCGACCATTCTGTTGGCGTCTTCCCTGCTTCTACAAGTTGAATGGCCTTGCGAGCGTAACCAATTGCCTCATTATTAAAGGACTCGTTCTTCGCAGTTGTGGTTGCTAAGACTCCACCATAGCCGAGATGGAAGAGGACATTCAGATTCTCTGGCTCATCGGCGAGAATCTCTTTGCCCAGTTTATAGCTTTCGGCAAACTTCTTCTCATTATGAAGCAGGTTTGGGAGCTGCAACTTCCGCGCTTCTTTATCGTACGCAGCCACCCATTTCTTTAAGTATTGTGTAATCTTATCATCATCCGTGGGACAGGCAGCGAGATACTTTTTCCCTGCTTCATACGCCTTTGTGGGATCCGACGTGCGAAATGTAGTAAATGTCTCGTACCAGGCCGTCTTATTCTCGTCAGTGCATTGGTCTTGACTTACAGCTCCGGTCAATGCACTTGCGAACGCCGGCAAGGCGAGCATACTGATGATCGCGCAAGCCGCTATTATCTGAATCGTCTTCTTCATTAGTCGCAAAACCTCCAAGATCTTTTTCTAACTATCCCTGCAGGGGCCAACTAGCGGCTTTCCAGCGTCGCGATAGCGCTACCATAAGATGCCCTGTTGAAAACGGCGGTTGCCGATCCTCATCCCAGGCACTGGAGAGAACAGTGCACACCAACCGCGAGGGAACCGGGAAAGAACGTCCGCAATATTCCTGCAACTACGACAAATGTGTCAAGGCTGGAGCAGACATTCAGGAGAAGAAATTGAACTCATAAAACATCTGCGCCGAAGAAACTCTATTTAAGCTCTCCGGCGCAGTTTAGAAAACAGTGTTATTGCCTCTCAAGGCTGCGGCTGTGCCCTGCGGGGTCTTTCAGCCTGAGAGTTGTTTTCGGGAGCCGTCTTTGGCGCTCCATTAGATTTTTGAGCTTCTGTTTTCTGTGCTTCGGGATTGCGGCGCTCAACTGGCATTAGAACTCGTTTGACGGTGTTACGCGGAGTCACTGGGTCTGTTGAACGCGCGCCAGCGGGAGCTTCAACCTCTTCACTTTCGCCCAAAGCCGCTGCCTCAGCCATTTCAGCCTCCCTTGCCTCTTGCTCTTCCTCATCCAACTCAGTGGCGCGAGAGTCTTCGTCATCAGCGGGTGTTTTTGCGATCTGCAAATTCACCGGTGTGCCGAAGCGCCCATTAAGATCACGATAGATCTGTCCGGCCACTGCTGAGGCAACCTGGCGACGGGCATCAGGGCCTTTGCCAATCACAACAACGGCCAAACGCGGGCTTGTGAGGGGAGCATAGGATGCAAACAGGCCCACCCAACCCCCTTGACCTATGCACGTTCCGGTTTTGCCCGCCACTGTTTGAAGCGGGTCATACGCCCTCTTTCCAGATCCGTAATTGACTGCTCCGACCATTCCGGGAACCATGCGGCGCCAATTCTCTTTCTCGATGCTGAGTTCCCGCCGCACCTTCGCTTTTTGTTCATTAACACTGGCATTTGCGGGAATGTAGGGGACCAACAATTTGCCGCCATTGGCCATGGCAGAGACCATCGTAGCCAATTGAAGAGCGGTAACTTCAAAGTCGTCTCCGTGAGAGCACATGCGATTAAGAGCGAAGCCCGTTTTCTCGGCAGGTAGTCTTCCCGGATATTCGAACGGCGCATTGATACCTGTTCGTTCACCCAAGCCAAGCTCCCTCGCGTACTTCAAGATCCCCTCATATCCAACCTGTCCACCTATATGCTGGAAGAATGTATTATTCGAGTAAGCCAACGCGTCGGTGAGGTCGATGTTGTAACGCTCAGACACCGCGTGGAAACTGATTGGGTCGATCATCTTTTCAGCCAAGCCCGCAAGTCCTGTGACAAGCTTAATCGTTGAGCACGGTTTGAATCCCCTACGAACCGCCCACTCCTGATTAACAATCGTATAGATTCTCCCGGAGATGGGATCCATGACAACAACAGTTCCGGCACGATGTCCGAGTGCCCTAACGGCAATCTGTCGCACTTCGAGGTCTTCGCCAGCAGTATTGTCGCGTGCAATTAGTCCCTGAACTTCATTACGTATAGCCTCATCAAGAGCTCGCTGTCGCGCTATTGCAGCACGGCGTGCCGCTTCAGCTCTACGAGCTGCTGCGCCATGCCGCGCCTGGACACGTCTCATCTCAGCCGCACGTTCCCGAGCGGTTGGTTTACGGCCGAGTCTCCGCTGGAGAGATCGCAGGGCAACCGCCTGCTCTCTTGCAATCGCCTTGCGATTAGGTGTCGAGCGCGCTGTACGTGTACCTCTGCGGCTTGTTTGTGATCTCCTCGCAGTAGTACTGCGAGCTTTCGACTTCTGGGGTTTTCGAGCTGTTGCTTTCTTCTTTTTCTGGGCAGTAGCTGTCTTTGAAGGAGTTGGCGCTTTCTTCTTTTTCGCTAAGACTATTGTTGAAAATGGCAGAGTTATAAGGACGAAAAGGATAAAGGCTAATCGAATCACTTTGGAGGGATTAGTAACCATTGACACGGGCGTAAGCTCCCTTTCTTACAAACGAAATAGTGCCCAATTGCAATAGGGCCAGATAGAAATATTGTCGGGTGATTCGCGTTTAGTTAAGCACGAATGTTCTACGGGGACGGTAGCCCCCATGCTTAATTCCAATTCTGAGTTCTTAAGAGCGTTCAAATGCACTCCAAAAATCCAACTTGAGGTGGAGAGTTCCCTTAAGGTGGTCTCGGGGACATTGATTTGAGACCGTGGCAAATATAACATCAGACTTTGAAGCGGGGCAATACAAAAGTAATGTATCGTACAGAATCGCAAGAATTCGTGAGCAGGGTTGCAGGTCCGCAACCGGAGTCATCGATGGCGACAACCCTTCTATTCCCTCGCTCTTCCTATACCTGATGAAACTGTCCGCTTTATTTAATAGCTTCCGTGTCAGGCTGCTACTACTGTTAGCTCTATTGCTTGGTTTCACACTCGGCGTACAGTATTACGTTAACCTTCAAGCTGTTGAGCAGAATGCACACATGCTGGTCGAGCAAGAACAAGCAATCATGACTGGTGTAGCGTTAGGTGTGAATGCCATCTCGAGCAATAGGTACCTGGACGAAATGAGAGGTAATGTCCATGAACGCCTTCTTGATGAACGGACTGGTCGGGTAAGGAATATTCTCGTAATAGACAGCGAAGGCAATGTGCGGGACAGTCTTTCTGAGGAGTATGCTCCGCGGACGGCGGAAAATGGGTCCATCAACTATGCGCAATTGAGAGACGTACCGCTGCCTCCCCTGAGTAGCGCGGTCGACCTAAATGATCAAAGTGAACAGCCCCCACCAACGGCCGTAGTATCTGAAATACCAGCGCCAAGTGAACAGGCTGCCTTCTATTTTCCCGTCGAGACAGACCAGGGACGCTGGTATGTAATTGTTGTTCTTGGTTCAGCGAGCACGATCACTAACCTTCTCGAGAATCAGGCATCGCGATCGGCTCTCTATACGCTATCTCTTTTGCTAACTACTACACTGGTGACAGGATTGCTTGTATGGCGTTTCACCAGACCAATTAAAGAGTTATCAATTGCAGCACGACGGGTGGCAGGAGGCGACTTCAGAGTCCGGGTCCGCGCAGATCGTCGAGACGAGATGGGATCTCTTGCGGCCGCATTCAACGAAATGACCGGCAGACTGGGGCGTACTCGCGAACTCGAAACACAACTACATCAAGCTGAAAAGGCCGCTGTCGTTGGTAGACTGGCATCAGCCATCGCGCATGAGATCAGGAATCCTCTAAACTACATCAACCTAACTCTCGATCACCTGCGCTCGAAGTTCCGACCCGAAAATCCGGAGAAGAGTGAAACCTTCGAACGATTGGCCAGCCAACTTAAAGCCGAGGTGGCTCGGATCAATCGCCATATCACTGACTTCTTAAAGTACTCCAGGCCTTCTGATCTGGAACTGCAATCGCTGGATCTAAAACTTGAGGCTGAGGATGCTCTTCGGATAATCGAGTGTCAGGCGGCAGAAACCGGCATCGAGACTCGCGTGGAGGAGGTCGGGGAAGTACCCCCGGTGCTGGCTGATCGTGATGCATTGCGCTCGGTCTTCACTAATCTACTTCTTAATGGCGTGCAGGCAATCGATGGTAACGGTGGAAGCATCTTGATAAGACTTTCCGGGGATGCGGAGGGATCACGAGCTCGAGTTGAAATCTCAGATAGCGGCAAGGGTATCGCTCCTGAGGATATAGCGAAGGTGTTTGAGCCCTACTATTCAACCAAGGAAACAGGAACGGGTTTGGGCCTCGCTATTGTAAAGAAAGTGATCGACGATCACGGTGGCTCTATAACCGTGAGTTCGAAACAGAACGACGGCACTACGTTCACCATAACTTTGCCTTCAAATCGCACAATGAATCTGAAAGGAGAGATTGAGACAGACGTGCCTACCTAAGTCGGCGCGGAGTCTCAGGGAACAAACTAATCATGGCGCGCAAAACCATATTGGTGGTAGATGACGAAAAATCACAGCGTGAGATCCTTGAGATGATTCTTTCCGGCGAGGGTTACGATGTGACAACGGCTTCATCCGGTGAAGCGGCAATCAAGTTTGCTAAAGAGCGGCGTTTCGATCTTGCTTTAACTGACTTAAAGATGACAGGAATGGATGGAATCGAGTTATTACAACATCTGTTAGCCTTCGACTCCTCGATCATTGTCATTCTATTGACGGCTCATGGATCGATCGATTCCGCTAAGGAGGCGCTGAGACGTGGGGCCTTCGACTACCTCGAAAAGCCTTATGACAAAGATGCTTTGCTTCAGACAATTAATCGCGCGCTTGATCGGCTAGACGCAATTGATACCGAGATCATCTCCGCATCGCCACGAATGGAATCGGTTAAGAAGATGATCTTGAAGGTGGCACGTTCTAACTCGACTGTGTTGATAAGAGGCGAATCCGGCACCGGCAAGGAGCTGATTTCCCGGGCTATTCACAATCAATCGCCACGTGCCCAAGAGATGTTCCAGGCTGTGAACTGCGCTGCCATCAATGAAAATCTGCTTGAATCGGAGCTCTTCGGCCATGAGAAGGGTTCATTCACTGGAGCCCACGCTGAGAAGAAAGGTCTTTTCGAGATTGCTGACCGAGGGACGTTATTTCTGGACGAGATTGCCGAACTAGATGTAGCGATGCAGGCGAAGCTGTTGCGGGCTTTACAGGAGCGCAAAATACGCCGAGTAGGTGGCACGCACGAAATTAATGTGGACGTTCGCGTTATCGCTGCTACCAACCGCGATTTAAGGGCGATGGTAAGCGACGGGCGATTTAGAGATGATCTCTATTACCGCATTAACGTTCTTTCAGTCGATGTTCCCCCGCTGAGGGAACGTCGAGAGGATATACCGGTTCTCATTGATTACTTCCTGAAGAAACATACCCGCAACACATCTCGCCTGGTTCGTGGCTTAACCCCAGAGACGAAGAAGCTTATGTACGACTACAGTTGGCCAGGCAATGTTCGGCAGTTAGAGTCCGCAATTGAAAGAGCAATCCTGCTTTGTGAGGGGGATCTGATAACAGTTGAAGATCTTCCTCTCGAGGTGCGGCAAGAGGCTGGGCCAGCATCGGAAGGGGCATTCAAGCTACCACCGGAAGGGATCAACTTCGAGGATGTTGAGCGAGATTTGATCAATCAGGCTATGGAACAGACAGACTACAACATCACGAAGGCGGCAAAACTCCTCGGTTTGACGTTTCGGACGCTGCAGTATCGACTCGAGAAATTTGGAATTAAGCGCCCTGAGAAGGAGGCTGCCGGATAATTTGGAGTGCATCAACAGAACATAAGAGAGATAGTTGCGGAACTTGAAAGTACGTTGCCGGGACGCATGCCCGGCAAAATTTTTCAACTTACGCCCTGTTCTCTTGCCATCGATTTTGGTCTCCGTGACGGTAGGGTCCTATTTTTAAGTGTGGAACCCGCCAAACCTCGCATTTACTTCATCAAGCGCCGAGTAAAGGAACTGGAAAAGCAATCGATTCCGCATCAGCAGTTCGTTCAAGCGTTACGCAGCTGCTTAAGTGACTCCCGGCTTCAAAGTGTTATCAAGGATGAGCCAGAAAGAATTGTCCGCTTAGTATTTCATTTGGAGGACGAGGTTTCCGGCGGTCATACACAGCAGCTCGTAACACAACTTACTGGTCGTTCGGCGAATTTGTTTCTTGTTACTGGCGAGGGAACCATCACGCATGCTCTGCGGCCTCCGAAAGGAATTGGACAAGAGATTGGCAGTCTTTATGAACCACCACCTAGTCCAGTCGGTAAAGTTACAGAAGGCCCAGTTATCCTACGAAACTCGTTTGATTCCCTTTCAGCCGCACTTGACGATCACTACCAGACTCGTGAACAAGAGGAATTATTTGATGCCAGGGCCAGAAGCGCTCGTCGCCGGCTGCAACAAGCTATAACTCAGCAGTCGAAACTTCGTGCGAATCTTATCCGGGATCTCACCGCTCACGGAGATGCGGAAGAGAACCGGCGTCTTGGCGAATTGATACTCGCTAACATCAGTACGGCTCGCAGAAGTGGTGGAACAGTGGCCCTTATCGATTATTACGCTGAAGGAGCCCCAACTATTCACATCGCAGTAGACGAGAACAAATCGCTTCAGGATGAGGCGGCGCGGTATTTTGCTCTTTACAGCAAAGCTAAGCATGCCGCCGAAGAGATCAATTCTCGGATGAAGGAAGTTGACGCGAAGCTTGAGCACTTACAAGGAAGGTTAGAAGAACTCGAGAGAATCATTGCCGACCGAGAGGTGACCGCACTCGAAAGCTTTGTAGAAACCAAGGAGCAGAAGTCAGCGCCTGCCAGTAAACGGAAGCCAGAAAAGCTGCCTGGGATCCGACGTTATCGCTCGTCAGATGGGTATGAAGTACTTGTAGGCCGAGCCGCAAGAGATAATGATTACCTTACTTTTCGCGTGGCTCAGGCCCACGATCTCTGGCTACATTGCGCCGACTATCCCGGCTCGCATGTGGTGGTGCGTAATCCCTCTCGTAAGGAGATTCCGCAGCGAACAGTTGTTGAAGCGGCACAATTAGCGGCAAAATTCAGCCATGCCGCGGATGATAGCAAGGTAGCTGTCCATTACACTCACCGCAAATTCTTAGCTAAACCTAAAGGAGTGGCGCCAGGGCTGGTGAGAATGTCGCGTTTTCGAACGATTTTGGTAGAACCGAGAGAAGGCATCGAGCGAGTATAGTCCGACAAACTTCGTTTAGATTTGGGTGTCCACACGTGCTTAAAAGACTGCCGAGGTGGAGACGAACGACAAACTGAGGTTTGTCGGACGGGGACACACATTTGCAAAGAAAAAGAGGTAAGGTGCGCGGCCAAAGTCACCCGACAAACTATGCGAAATGTTACCTAGCCCAATAGGCTGAGTGATCACCAGTATTTCCATATAAGAAAGGAAAACGCCATGGGACTCTTTGACAAAATGTTTGGACGTGGCGCCTCCAAATCGCAACAAGAGCCGAACGCGGAGCAACGTTTCAACACGCTTAAGCAGAAGTATCAGACTGCCCTTAATTCCGCGGATCAGCAGCAGCTTCAGTTTCTAAACCTACACGTTCAGGAGGACAAACTCTTCTTCAAAGCAATAGCACCATCTGAAGGTGCCAAGAACAAGGTTTGGGACCAAATAAAGCTCGTCAATCCCAACGCTGACGACATTATTGCCGATATCACTGTTGATGAATCCCGCGCGATGGGAGCTGCAGCCGGCGGTGGTGGTGGAGAAGGCGGACAAACATACACCGTTAAGCCCGGAGATACTCTCTCGAAGATTAGTAAGCAGTTCTATGGGGATGCAAACGAGTACATGAGGATTTTCTACGCCAACCGAGACAAGCTACGCGATCCTGATCTGATTCAGGTTGGCCAACAACTCTCAATTCCCAAAGATTAGCGATTAGCAGATTTTCGCGGGTTTAGATTGATCCACTAAGCCACGCGGGGTTTAGATTGGTCCACTAAGCCACACTAAACAGCACGAAAAGCGGACTAGAAGGTGCCACCGGAGAATCAGTGGCACCTTTTTGGTGAATGGTGAATAGTGAATCGTGAATCGTGAATCGTGAATCGTTGCTTGTTGGCGGCGCCCATCACAGAAAGCGTTAAAGATATGATTCACGATTCACGATTTACTATTCACCATTCACCATTTACCATTTACGTTCTGTGAAACCTTCAGAACATCCAAGCTCACTTTCGGAAGAACTGTTCGCTCGAGCCCTTGAAGTTATACCGGGTGGGGTTAACTCGCCTGTTAGAGCATTTCGTGCTGTCGGCGGCACGCCTCGTTTCATCAAGGGTGCGAGCGGGGCCACCATGACCGATGTTGATGGGCGAAGTTACATCGATTACGTCGGCTCATGGGGACCGATGATTCTCGGGCACGCTGATCCTGAAGTTGTTGCCGCACTGCAGCAAGCAGTCATTAAGGGGACGAGTTTTGGTGCTCCCAACGAACTCGAAGTCGAACTCGCCGAAGAGATTATCGCCGCCATTCCTTCGATCGACATGGTACGCATGGTCAACAGCGGTACGGAGGCAACAATGTCGGCAATCCGGCTAGCTCGAGGGGTTACCGGAAGGAACAAATTGGTGAAGTTCGAAGGCTGTTACCACGGTCACGGGGACAGTCTTTTGGTTAAGGCTGGTTCGGGCGTAGCCACACTCGGTCTGCCAGATAGTCCCGGAGTTCCCCCTGCATTGGCGCAGAACACGATTACTGTTCCTTACAATGACATTCCCGCGGTGGAGCGGGCATTCGCAGAGCACCAGGACATAGCGGCAGTAATTATCGAGCCGGTTGTGGGAAATATGGGGTGTGTGAAACCAGACGGTGGCTTCCTTCAAGCGATAAGAGATTTGACAACATCAAGTGGCGCGCTCCTGATCTTTGATGAGGTGATGACAGGGTTCCGTGTTGCTCGTGGTGGCGCCCAGGAACTCTTTGGTGTCTCTCCAGATATCACCACTCTCGGAAAGATAATAGGCGGCGGGTTGCCAGTCGGCGCATACGGAGGCAGTACAGATCTGATGAAGAACATTGCGCCCGCTGGACCAATCTACCAAGCCGGAACACTGTCGGGTAATCCGCTTTCTATGACGGCGGGTTTAGTAACGCTGAGGCGGCTGCGTGATACCAGAATCTATCTGAGGCTAGAGCAAGCGTCGGCAAAGTTATGCGAGGGTATCTCAGAAGCTGCAACGGCTGCCGGAATCAATACTGTTACAAACCGCGTAGGGTCGATGTGGACGACATTTTTTACCAATGAACCTGTGACTGATTGGAGTACTGCAAACAAAAGTGATAGAGAAGCCTACGCCAGGTTTTTCCAAGCGATGCTTGCGGAGGGTGTTTATCTTGCACCATCACAATTCGAAGCCGGTTTCGTTAGTGCCGCCCATACTGATGAGTTCATAGCGCAGACTATAGAAGCCGCTCGCAGATCCTTCGAAGCTATGAAGCGGTAGAAGTCAGTCAGGAGTCAGGAAGCAGGGGGCAGGAGCAGGAAGCAGGAGCAGGTGG
>CAZNPP010000022.1:16248-43673 GCA_964574785.1 uncultured Chloracidobacterium sp.
GCAGGAGCAGGTGGGGGCAGGAGCAGGTGGCAGGAGCAGGTGGCAGGAGCAGGTGGCAGGTGGATATCCTACTTAACGGTTTCTGAATCTTTCTGGATGAGAGATCATGCTCCCAAGCATTCGACCTATTTCCTCATAACCTGCCGTGAGTTTGGCATGTCGCTGTGGTCCAAGATAGTTGCACTCGAGCGCGAAGTCCAACCATACCTGAGTTTCGGATGCTTCTCCATCAGCATCGGCCATCTTGCTTGCAAACATCCGCGGATATTGCTTCTTTCTGTACCCTTCAGCAATGTTGCACGCCACCCCTCTTGAAGCACTGCGGATCTGATCTGTGAGTGAATACTTTTCTTCTTTCGGGAATACTCTCGAGTCTCGAAATATTTCCATGGCTAGATTGAAAGCCAGCTGGTAAACGTTTAGTTCTTTGAAGCCTCGTGAGGTAGACATCTTCTTTCTCCTTATCTTGTTCGTTATTGTTCGTGAATATTAGCTGGTAAACCTGCTCCTGCCTCCTGCCCCCTGCCTCCTGCCTCCTGCCCCCTGCCTCCTGTCTCGTGCCTCCTGCCCCCTGCCTCCTGCCTCTAGCTCCTGACTCCTGACTTCTTTTACAAAGGTAGATCAATCGTAAAGCGCGCGCCCTTACCGGGTTCACTCGCGACCCCAATCCTTCCTTCATGCTGCTCCACTATCTGTTTCACTATCGCCAATCCTAAACCTGTTCCACGTTTCTTTGTCGAAAAGAATGGTTCGAAGATATGGTCCAAAGTATGCTTGTCCATTCCCCTACCCTGATCGGCAATTATCACTCGCGCAAACCGTTGCCGAGCTGCATTATCGCCATTGCCATGAACCTCGAGACTGATCGGTTCTGTAGCTATCGTAATCGGGGTCTCTTCGGGGCTGGCATCAACGGCATTAGCAATCAAGTTGACAACGACTTGTCGTAACTGATCGGCGTCCCAGTGTCCTTTCAGCTCTTCGCCGCTAAACTTCTTTTCAACCGGAGTCTTCTTGCTGTTGATGCGTTCAGCGACTAGATCAAGGCTCAGATCCAACAGATCATGCAGGTCTACTTCTGATCGCTCGAGAGACTTCCGCCGCGAAAACTGAGTTACATCGACCACGAGCTTGTTCAAATGTTTAATGCCACGCTCGACAAGCTCAATTGTGTTTAAGGCCTCTGGATCGGCTGCCATGCTGTCACGCAGCATTGACACTCCCAAACGTATACTTCCGAGTGGGTTTCTGATCTCATGCGCCACTTGTGCAGTGGCCTGTCCAACAGCAGCCAATGATTCCGTTCGCCTTAAGTCGCGCTCGCTCTCCGCTGCTTCGGTTACGTCAACAAGGGTCATGATCTGCCCTTTTTCGCCGTCAAGGTCGAGTGGAGATGAATAAAGATCAAACGACTTCTCAGCTTGCTCCCGCCCAACACGACATACCCAACGGCCCCGATAGACTGCCTGATCAGCACGCGTGGCAGTAGCCGCCTGGAGCATTCTTGTTGCGTCTACCGAGGCAGCAGTCCCATGAATTGAAGCTCCGATACTAAGTTCTGGAAAGATTGTGAAGAACGCTGAATTGGCACTTCGCAGGCGATCATTTTCATCGATAGCGGCAACAGCACTAACCATCCCCTCGAGAAGCTGGGTAGTAAAGGTGCGTTCACGCCGTGCTTCGAACATGCTCCTTCGCATCTGTTTGAACCGGCGTTGCGCTTCCCAAATCGTTCCGGCTGCCACCAACGCACCGACAATGAGGGCTATGAAACTCCAGAACGTGATTGAGTCCTTGGCTCTACGTTCAATTGCTTCACTTCTGTCGATAATGTCTTGTTGCTCGCTGCCTGCAGTTGTAAGTAGCTGATCAAGTTGCCTGTCAATATTTTCGAAGGCCCGGGTTCCCTCAACTGCGTAACGGCGCAGGTCTTCAGTTGTGGCAACAAAGTTTTGGAGATCGGTGCGAAATTTCCGCCAGGTTGGGTGCTCAGCAAGCACGGCGGACCTCTCGAGCTCCCTTATTGAATTCGTCACATCCCCACGGGCTCGACGGAGCCGAAAATCGAATGGCGGTTTTAGTTCGCCCCTTGATTCAGAAGCGTGTCTGGCTCGGGCCTCATTGTTGAGTTGAGTCACACCAAACTTGAGTTGGAGCAACATACTGAGCCTGGCGGCGTGGCTCCGCTGCATCTCGTAGATAGCACGTCCCACCTCATCCATCTGGCGCATGCTGTGTATCCCGAGGATCGAGATAAGCCCGAGAAGTAGGATGAAACCTATTACAAGCGGCGTTATTGCGGGGGACCACGCTCCTGCGACCTCGTTGTCTGGACGCGATGTCATTTGCGAATCAACCGGACTGTCGGTTACACGCTTGTAGACCACTTGCGAGTTTTCACTCGCTTTCCATTGTGACTGATTTGGAACTTCGCTATCAGCCATCGATTGTCTTTCCTTGGTACTTCAACTACTGAGGCAAACTGGGGAAACTATAGTGGATCTCTGGACCAGTTAACTAGGGCTTGGCGTCCATCCAGTTGTCGCCGATGCCTACATCTACTACGAGCGGGACATCAAGTTTTACTGCTGTCTCCATTTCTCGCTTTAGTATAGTTGAAACACGGGGCGCTTCCTCTGCAGGAGCTTCTACAAGCAACTCGTCATGTACCTGCATCAACAACTGCGCGTTCAAGCGCTCGCGCCGGATTTCCTGATCAACGTGTAACATCGCAATCTTTACTATGTCGCTGGCTGTGCCTTGAATAGGCATATTGATGGCTTCTCGCTCGGCCGCACGTCGAATATTAGCATTACGATCTCTGATTCCGGGCAAGGGCCTAATGCGGCCATAAATAGTACGTACGTAGCCATGCTCTCGTGCTCGCAATGGCACCTCCTCCATATACCGTCTCACCCCTTTGTAAGTTCTATAGTAATCGTCAATCACTTTTCGGGCTTCCTGACGACTAATGCCAACTCGTTGTGATAAACCCCAGGGCTCAATCGCATAAGCAATTGCAAAGTTTACAATCTTTGCAAAACGTCGCGCCTCTTTCAGTTCTTCGTCAGTTTGAGCGCCAAATACCAGTCGCGCCGTTCGAGCATGAATATCTTCACCCCTCTGAAACGCCTCCACCATGACCTCGTCCTGGGTAATATGGGCCAGCAGTCTCAATTCGAGTTGGGAATAATCGGCTGAAATGATTTTGTTACCAGGCTCAGCTACAAAAGCGCGACGAATTCGCCTACCAAGTTCACTGCGAATAGGGATGTTTTGTAGATTCGGATCGCTAGAGGAAAGCCTTCCAGTAGCAGCAACGGTCTGGTTTAAGTGACAGTGAATTCTGCCATCGGCGGCGATCTGCCCTGGTAAGGCATCGGTGTAGACACTCTTAAGCTTATCCAATTCGCGATAATCAATAATGAGGCGTGGCAGTTCAAAAGTCTGAGCTAACTCCTCGAGGACTGCTTTGCTAGTTGAGATGCGACCGGTGGAAGTCTTTCGCCCGGAACTGATGTTGAGTTCGGCAAGAACATCACCAACCTGTTTTGGTGATCCGATATTGAACTCATGTCCCGCTAATTCAAAGATCTTAAGAGTGAGCTTGTGTAACTCCTGGCCCAGGTAATTCGAAAGCTCCGCCAACACGGCTCGATCGACTTTAAGTCCCGCGCGCTCCATTCTGTACAGCAATGGCGCAAGCGGCAGCTCGACTTCTTCGTAGATTGTTTCCAGCTTCTTCTCGAGGATTCGCTGGCGCAGAACCTTAGCTGTTCGCGCAGTAAAATCGGCAGCCGCCGCCGTCTGCCATTGTGAGTCACGCCAGTCAGCAGGCGCACTGACACCCATCTCGAGATCGAGCGCCTCTCGAGTCAGATCGCTCAGTTCGTACTTGCTTCGATTTGGATCCAGAAGATACGCTGCGAGGAACGTGTCATCTTTTACGCCTTCAAGTTTTATTTCCAAGGGAGCTAGCAGGCCCACGGCTCGCTTCAGATCGTGGACTGATTTTTCGATCAATCCATTTGCCAGGACTTCTCGGAGCGGCGCTAACGCAGCGTCTCTTCCCTGCTCAAAGTCCTCAAGGTCAACGTATGTTGAGTCACCTGGCGCAATCGAAATGGAGATGCCCCTGGCGCCTTCGTAATCAGTGGCGCATTCCTGTTCACTAGCGCCCGCCGCAGAAGAGTCAGCAATCGCAAGACCAAGGCTTTCAGCTTGCCAGGTGCGCTTAATCAAATCTTCGAGATCAACGGCAGATCGGGCAAGCTTGTAATTCAGTGACACTGATGCTTGTGCCTCGGCGCTTTTTGCGGCATCTGCAAACTCGCGGGTCAGTGCTGAGAATTCGAGCTCGCGAAACAGCTCATATGCAGCAACTCGATCCGGCAGACGTGTCCGCAACTCCTCGAGATTGAGTTCGATGTCTATGTCGGTTTTGATGCGAGCAAGTTCCCGCGACTTGCGAATAAGGTCTGCGTTATCTCGCAGTGATTCACGATATGTTTTGTGTTTGACTTCCTGCCAATGTTCAAGCGCATTCTCGATCGAGCCAAACTGTTGAATAATCTGCACCGCGCCTTTGGCTCCAATTCCCGGCGCTCCAGGAATGTTATCGATCGAATCCCCCATTAACCCAAGCAGTTCGACAACTCTGTCGGCGGTAACACCAAACTTCTTCTCGACCCACGCTTCGTCACACCACTCAATTGGAGGTACGTACTCCTTCCGTTTTACGACCTGTGAGTTTTGGCGAAGGCAAACGATGTAAGGATCGCGAACGAGCTGGCACATGTCCTTGTCATTCGAGACAATTACTGCTTGTAGACCCTTCTCAGCAGCTTGGACTGCGAGGCCCCCGATAACGTCATCAGCTTCGTAGCCCGGCACATTGATGACTGGCACATTCATTACTTCACAAACACGGATAATGTAAGGAAGTTGAGAGGCGAGGTCGTCAGGCATTGCCAGTCGATTGGCCTTGTAATCAGCAAAAGTTTCGTGGCGAAAGGTCTTCTCTTTTGATTCAAAGACAGCCCCAATGTAGTTGGGCTTCTCTTCGAGGAGGAGCTTTCGCAGCATGTTTGTAAAGATAAAGATTGCTTGTGTGACCTGCCCTTTTGAGTTGGAGAGTGGAGCTGTGCGATTCGCCATCGGCGCGTAGAACGCGCGAAAAATATGCGACATCGAATCGATCAGAAAAACCCGTTCGACTGGTCCATTACCAGCAGAAGGTTGTTTGGTTGGCATTTGAAGAGATCATAGATAGGGGTTTTGGGGGTGTCAAACAGACCCGTCTGACAAACTTCAGTTTGTTGTTTTCTTTCGTAGAGGCTTTTTCGTACAGGACTTTTTCGCTATTCAGCAAAACGAGTTATTGCGCGAACAAAACGACATTTTGAAGTTTGTCGGACACGGGGGTGTTGCATTCCGCCCTCAGCTAATGTTGCATCCACGCCACTGGGGCGATTTTTGATTGAGAAAGCGCCGAGAAATGAACGGCATGCCCATTGCCCAGTCACGTGTGTTTACATAAATCCAAAAAGCAGATGTGATCGAACTCTAGCGTGCTGATCCGTTGTTAAGGCAAGCTCAAACGGATTTCAGATTTAAGATTTAAGAGCTAGAAAATTTAAGATTAAGGACTAGAAAGGTCCAACATATTTGACTAGGCAGACTACACTTGGCCAACCGGTTGCGACCCAAGGTATCGGATTACATACGGCTGTCCCTGTTAATGTTCGGTTGCTTCCCGCTCCCCCTGACACCGGATACGTCTTCCGTCGTACGGACCTGGGCGGATTTGAAATTCCCGCTACAGTCGAATCGGTTGCTCAATGCAGTTATGCCACAACGCTCATGCGTACCGGCGTCATGATGTCGACTGTGGAACACTTGCTTGCAGCATTGCGCGGATTTGATGTCGATAACGCCTTCATCGAAGTAGACAATCTTGAAATACCGATTATGGATGGCTCTGCTGAAGAGTTTGCCGAACTGATCAGGGAAGCTGGTGTGATCGAGCAGCCTTTAGCACGCCGCGCTCTTCTAATTCGAGAGAAGGTTGGAATTGAGCAAGGAAATAGGCGAATCAGTATCGAGCCCGCAGATGCTTATGAGATAGATTGCATGATCGATTTTCCTCACCCACTAATCGGTGTCCAGAGGTTCAACTTAAAGCTAACGAACGGCAGCTTTAGCCGCGAGATTGCCGCCGCGCGCACTTTCGGATTTACCGATGAGGTTGAAGCGTTACGACGAGCTAACCTGATTCGCGGCGGCTCGCTTGACAATGCCATTGTTCTTACGCCCGAAGGCATGCTCAACAATACTGGGCTTCGCTATCGAGATGAGTTTGTGCGTCATAAGATCTTAGACATAATTGGCGACTTGGCTTTGTTGGGAATGCCTATCATGGGCCGTGTCAAAGCAGAGCGCAGCGGTCATATTATGCATGCGGGATTGATGGCAAAGCTTTTACGTATAAGGTCTGCATGGGACATTGTCGATGTACCTGTGGGCGCAACTTTGGTCCCTGCTTTTTAGCATCTCATCTGGATTGCTGTCCTTGAGCAGGCAAGAACTCATAACTTATGCGAAGGTGAAGCACTCCCGTTGACACAGTTGGCGTGATCTCTTTTGCTCTCAAGCGTAGCGAACCTCCAGCCGGCTCAACAGGAACAACTCCTGACACCTGCTCAACCCGAAGAATCTGAAGTGGGTTAATCTGCTGGTCCAGTACGGACTGAACGATCCCAGTTAGTGATCCCTGCAACATTGCTGGCACATTTTCCAGCCGCAAGTCGGTCAACTTTATTGTGGCCCTAAGCACCTGCGCAACTCGATCGAAATCCAGGAACCATTCCGTATTAGCCCAGCCGCGGAATTGTAGGCAGCTGAGCAAACTTGAATTGTAAGAGCCGGAAAACACAAGCGGAGCGACAATCCTACCGTGGTCGAGTTTCACTTCTGTGCGTACTGAACCATTCTGCCTTTCAAGCGTGATGATACTTGGGCATCCTGCGGACGAACTGCTGGAAGTCGCTTCTCTGTCTCCGGGAGTGATAATCAATGGAGTTGAAGGAGCTTTGAGGTTGCTGAAGATTGCTTCGAGAAAAGAATTAAAGAATTGCTCATTCAGTATGACGGTCGCTTCTGGAGCGCGAGCCGAGTTTTGTTGTGAAGCCTGTCCCTGAGCTATCAATGGCAAAGAGAGCAACATCAATGCGGCAATTAATCTATTTCGGTTAACTAACATCTTGAAACTCCAAAACTTCAATACAAAAGGAAGACTCGTAATTAGCGTAAATCGGGGCTGTCACAAACCACTGCGGACAATGTCGTGGAGACGTACCAAGCCAACACAGATCCGGTCACCATTCACTACCGGCAAAACCGAGATCTGCGATGGCCGGTCTTCCATCAAACGGAGAGCATCGTAAGCTAACAACTCAGGAGAGGCGACGATCGGGTCACGAGTCATGATGACGTCGCAGGTCAGATCATCAAGTGTTCCATGATCGAGGCGTTGAATTGCACGCCGGAGGTCACCATCAGTAATGATCCCGGCCAGATGACCCGCCTCATCGAGAACGTTTACCGCTCCAAGTCCGCCTTCGCTAATTTTGCGCACAATTTCAAACCAAGTTGAACCCACAGTAACTGTCGGATTGTTTTTGCCACAATGCATCAGATCGGCGACTCTTAAAGTCAGGCGTTTGCCTAAACGTCCGGCCGGATGATTTACGGCAAAGTCATCCAACGTCAGCCCTTTCACTTTCATAAGCGTCATCGCGAGTGCGTCCCCAATCGCGAGCGCGACAGTTGTACTAGCTGTGGGCGCCAAGTCCAGCGGACAGGCCTCTCGATCTACTGAAGCATCGAGCACGGCATCTGCTCGATTTGCGAGCGTGGAATTTAGGCTTCCAACAATCGCCACAATTGGGACTTGGCGGTGCTTTAGATAGGGCAGCATCCCGACAATTTCATCTGTTTCACCGCTTTTGCTTAATACCAAGACGACGTCGGCGGGATCCACGATTCCGAGTCCCCCATGAAGCGCATCGGCGGGGTGGAGATAAAGTGCCGCGGTACCCGTGCTAGTCATCGTGGCCGCTATCTTCTGGGCAATGATCCCTGATTTGCCCATGCCAAGAATGAGAACCTTACCTTTGCATTTCGCAAGTAGGTCGACAACCTTCTCTACCTGGTCCAATTCAAGTCGAGATGCTGTTCGAGCGATGGCTTCGGATTCAAGCCGAAGGAGATCCAGAACATCACTGAAGTTGGGGTTGTTTGCCATTTGCTGCCCTTGATATACGACGACGCACGTATTTGCAAGGATAAGAAGTCCAAAGTCTAAAGTCCAAAGTCCCAAGTCCACAGTCCACTGAAGAAGTCCAAGCCTAGACCTTGGGACATTGGACTTTGGACTTTGGACTTTGTGGCATCAGTAGAGCACGGTATGGTATCTTTCTCACTCCCGATAAGACGCCCGCGTAGCTCAGTGGATTAGAGCGTTCGCCTCCGGAGCGAAAGGTCGCAGGTTCGACCCCTGCCGCGGGTACCATTCCCTCCCGACCACAGCGGAAAAGGCATTGAACCAGCAAGTCGCAAAGGCAGCCCCGCGGACTATCTTAGTCGTCGACGATTTTGACGACACTCGTCTGCTCCTCAAAAACTGGCTTGAGCGAAAGGGCTTCCGAGTAATGGAGGCTAAGAATGGTAAGCAAGCCGTAGCCCAGGTCAAGTCCACTCACTTTGACTTGATAATAATGGATATAGAGATGCCCGAGCTTGATGGACTTTCAGCAACTCGAGAGATACGTAAGACACATGCTTTTGAGGAGGTTCCGGTGGTTGCAGTCTCGGCTTACGGCGCCGATCAGTTTCGTCTCGAGGCGCTTGCCGCTGGTTGTAATGAATATGTTTCCACACCTTTTGAACCAGATGATTTTGAACGGCTCATTCGCGCGATGATTGCCTGAGCCCAGGCTGTGCTCCCCGACAGCCTGAACAGTATTGACACAAACTGTTCTTTCGCCGTAATTTCAGCCTGCCTTTAAGACAATTCTGCACCCAGCTCCTTCATCAACGCTTTGAAGACGGTCAACTCGATTTTGCTTCTGCTCATGCTGACTTATGCGTCCAGCGCTCTTGCTCAGGGGAACCAGTGCACCATGACACTAGCCGACTTACCGCAGCCTCCCGATTTGTTGGGCTTTCGGCTTGGGATGACAACTGAACAGGTTAAGCTTCGCATTCCGCAAGTTGTGTTCGGACGGGCAGATGAGTTCGGAGTTTCCAAAACGAGTATCAATCCACATTTTGATCCGCGCATTGATAAGACAGACCTCGAGGATGTGCGAACTATCTCGCTCGACTTTCTCGACGGCCAACTCACCTCCTTATGGATCGGTTACGAAAGTACATTCAAATGGTCTACCGTTGAAGATTATGTAAAGGGAATATCAGTTTCTCTATCTCTGCCGAACGCCTGGGTTTCCTGGAAGTTGCGAGGGCAAGAACTTCGATGTTCGGACTTTCATATTATTGTCACCGCGATTGCTGGAGGTTCCAGTTTTCGCATCGTTGATAAAGCTGCAGAGGATCTAATCGCGGCGAGACGAATAGCAAAAGCTGAATTGGAGGAGATTGAGGAATCTAGCGAAGACGATGCGGTAGTTGGTAACCGTAAAACTAGGATCTACTACCCCGCTGGTTGTACGACTGAAGCAATCCCCGACTCAGATCGAGTAGTGTTTCGTACCATTGAAGAGGCTGAGCAGGCTGGTTATAAGCGCTTCACAAAGTGTCCTTAATATCAACGTGAATCACTTTGTCTGAAGCGATTAGTTGATACGGACGATCGTTCCAGTAGGGACGCGTTTCTGGAAAGGAACCCCACATGCTCAAAGAGTTTCGAGAATTTATCGCGCGCGGAAACGTCATCGATCTTGCCGTTGCCGTTGTTATTGGCGCAGCCTTTGGCAGAATCGTGACTTCTCTGGTTGAGGGAATCATTATGCCGCCCCTTGGATTGCTGTTGGGGCGAATCGACTTCTCAAACCTTTTCATCAATCTATCTAATGAGCAACTAAGTTCTTTAGCCGAAGCAAGGGAGAAAGGCCTGCCTGTAATCGCTTACGGAGCCTTCATCAATGACGTCGTAATTTTTGTCATAATCGCGTTCGTAATCTTCCTGATCATTAGACAAATCAACCGATCAAGACGTGAACCGTCACCCTCTACCAAGGACTGTCCTTTTTGCCTGACAGCTATTCCGCTGGCAGCTACCAAATGCGCAGCTTGCGGTTCTGAGATTCCCGCAGCCGCATAGGCTCGAGTTGATTAGCGGCGCGATACCAATCACCTGCTTTCTGGCAGGTTCTCGATTCCGCTTGTTGACGCAGTTAAGCGCAACGACATATGCTTCTCATCGTACCGAGACTGAAGTTGTAGTTACCCCTTCATAGTTTCCAACCCGATGCGCGAGTGTCCACGCTGCGAAAGCTGTTATGAGGATGATGTGGTTGCTTGCCCTGAAGATCAGGCAAACACCAAGAGCACTCTGCCTGGAGGACGCCTTCTCGCAAATCGTTATTTTCTCGAAAAACGTCTGGGGCGAGGTGCAATGGGGCAGGTTTACCTCGCTCGGGATCAGAACTTGGTAACGCGCCGCGTTGCTGTCAAAACGGTTCGACCTGACGTACTAAATGATGAGGATTTGCAGGAAGGTGAAGCCATCGCGAGATTCGAACGCGAAGCTCGCGCTGCGGCTTCTATCCGGCACCCCAACGTGGTCGATGTCACCGACTTTGGTAAAAGCCTCGAGGGTGTGTTCTTCCTCGTAATGGAATACGTTGAAGGTGAAAGCCTTTATCAACTCCTGCGACGGGAGGGTACACTTAATCTCCAGCGCACGGCCGGGCTTCTCCGGCAAGTGGTCGCAGGAGTTGAAGCAGCACATGATGAGGGCATTCTGCACCGCGATCTCAAACCTGCGAATATCTTCATTATGCAGCGCAAACGGCGGAGCGCTAGCGGGTCAGATGACGGGTTTGTGAAGGTCGGTGACTTTGGTTTGGCCAAGATAGTGAGTTCAGATCGCTCAGAGGTTACATCGGGGAGTGGTCCTGCTTCCCGCGGCATCATTGGAACACCAGAATACATGGCCCCCGAACAGATGCAGCCAGGCGTGCAACTCGATGCCCGAGCGGATGTCTACGCTCTTGGGACCATCGCTTACCACATGCTCGGCGGCCGGCCGCCATTTACTGGTGATATTACTCAGCTAATAGCGCAAAAGTTAACTCAACACCCTCCAGCACTCAGCAGCGTGCGATCCGACATCACAGCGGAAGCCGAAAGGGCTGTAATGCGCGCTATTGAGCGCGAACCTGCGGCGCGACCGCGAACGGCCAGCGAATGGTTGGAAGAATTCGAGCTGGCCATTGCCCAGCAAACAGAAGCGAAAAGACCTGGCGACGCTCACCTGGTGGTAATGGCCCCGGCTGGTGCTGAGGTCTATATTGACGACGAACGACATTGCAGTGTAGGCCGCTCGGGCCGCGTAGTTCTTAGGTCAATTCCTCCAGGGCAGCATGTCTTGCGCGTTGCTCTTACAGGCGAAAAGGACGACGAACGGGTCATTGAAATTAGACCTGATGGCGAAGAACAGATCATCCAAGCACAATTCCGGAAAACTCCTTCGAGTAATCAATTGACACCATCTAGAGGTGGAAGCCTTGACAGTAGAGCTGGGGACCACCCTTCCCACAGACCTAGTGTGGTGATGTGTACCCGGTGCCACTCGAAGTTCGCGGCGGGAGCCCGCTTTTGTGGCCGCTGCGGGAACACGGCATTTGAATCTGTTTTCACCGCGGATTCTGAAACCACTACTCAAGACGACATAGGCAAAAACCCGGTACCATGCACACGATGCGGCAACCAGTACCCTGCCGGAACAAGATTTTGCGGACGGTGTGGCATTCCGATTGGAACCGCGGCGTTAGAATGGAGTAGACCGAAGCCAGTTGAGGTTCTATGCCGCCTCTGTGGAACAAGCTATCCTGCGGGTACACGGTTCTGCGGTCGCTGTGGAAAGCTGCTTGGCACTTGAGTCATGTCCTAATGTGTAGGGGCGTCACGCCGTGGGCGCCCAGTTTGGGAGACGGGCACTTGAGAGTAATTGCGCTTTCCATATAATGGGCGCAGTTGTTTCTACACCATTCTGTATCAATCCTGCCCTTTAGCAACTTTCAACTGTATGGTCAAATGAAGAGAGTAAGGGCTCACTAGAGATCAAAAAGAGTATTGAATAGGAAATGAAACGCTGCCCCAGTTGCAATCGCACGTATGCGGACATCTCATTAAACTTCTGTCTGGAAGATGGGACACCCCTTCTTCTTGACGCACCATCTCAAGCTGGACATCCAACTCTTCAGTATCCACCTATACGGGATACCGATCCGCCACCCACCGCTATCTACAATCCTGAAGGCCCCCCTAGTAATCAGGCGCCACCCTATCATCAACCTGTTCAGTGGTCGCCAACGCCTCAGATGACGCGGCAGAAATCGAGCGCAGTGTGGTGGGTTCTCGGTGGGCTCGCAGTGCTTGCCATAATTGGGATAGGTCTTTTCGTGATGATACTGGCACTCGCGAGCTTGTCCGATGACGAAATGGTCAATACCAACACTAATACAGTGGTTGCAAATACCAATGTCAACACCAATACCAACATAAATACAAATAGTACTGTCAACGCTAACTCTGATACTGAAGTGCCCTCCTCAGGATTGTTTGTTGAGGACTTTTCCACTGAGGCCTGGCGTACAGGTAACTTTGCCTATGGGGACATTTGGTATGCCGATGGTGCTTATCGAATGCGTTCTAAAGATAAGATGTACCTCATAATGTATGCGCCTTCTGAAAAATATAGCACTGCAAATGCTACGGTGCGCGTGACTGCGCGTAGTGTGGATGGATCGGCGCCAGCATCCGGCTATGGCCTTGTAGTCCACGGTGACCGAACGGAGAACAATCAGAAAGACTACGCGCTAATTATTTATTCGGGCCCTGACCCTCAGTATCAAATTGTTTATCACAAAGGGGGAGAGCAGACTGCTGTTGTGCCCTGGACTAAGACAAAGGTAATCCGAACTGGTACAAACCCTAATCAACTTGAAATTAGAACTAAAGGGGCGGAACTCTCTTTTTATATAAATGGTCAGTACGTAGACCGGATTGTTGATAGTCAGAATATCCGCTCCGGCGTTGCCGGGTTCTATACAAGTTTCACTTCTGAAATAGCCTTTGACGACCTCGAAATCGTCAGATAGAAGATTTCCTTTTCGACTCGAAATGCAGGTTACATTGAGAGTGTTGGCTGGTCCTTACAAAGGCCGCGCTTTTGCTTTCAGCCAGCACGACACATTTTTGATAGGCCGCACAAACGACGCTCACCTCTGTCTAACTGATGATCGCTTTTTCTCACGTCATCATTGCTTGCTCGAAATTGCACCACCGACGTGCTTTCTCCGCGACTTGGGTTCAACCAACGGCACGTTTGTTAATGGCAACCGTGTTAAAGAAGCATTCCTCAATAACGGGGATCAGATTCAAGGGGGTGCGACTATTTTATTGGTCGAGGTTACCCCCGACCATCGCCCCTCACAAGCAAGTCCCGAAAATCTGCCGGTGACGCAGCCCGCCATCGTTATTGTCGAATGCTTAAACTGTGGCCGTCGCGATGAGGCTCAGGCTTCCGCACCCGACGAGCATCTGACTTTTCTCTGCGAAGACTGTCGCTATGAAATGAAGAAGTCTCCGCAGCCAGTCCCCGGATATGAGATGGTAAAGGTACTTGGTCGTGGTGGAATGGGTTGTGTAATGCTTGCGCGCGACCAAAGAAGTGGCCGAGCAGTGGCGATCAAGACATTGCTACCAGAACATGCCGTGACAGACAAAGCAATGAAGCGTTTCATGCGTGAGATAGATGTCGCTGCAGCGCTCAAACACCAAAACATAGTCGAGTTCCTGGATCGAGGCACAAATAATGGAGTCGTATACCTGGTGACGGAGTTCGTGGACGGGCAAGACGCCGCTAAGCTCGCTGCGTCACGTGGCGGCCGGCTTCCATATCCAGAAACAATCTCGATAATCTGTCAATCGCTTGAAGCCTTATCCTACGCACATAACAAAGGGTACATTCATCGCGATATAAAAGATCAGAACATACTAGTCAACGGTACCTGGCCAAACTTAGTTGCTAAACTGACGGACTTTGGTCTCGCGAAAAGCTTTACGCAATCGGGGATGAGTGGCGTCACGATGGCAGGTGAAATGGCGGGAACACTTGCATACATGCCTCCAGAACAACTCCGAAACTTTCGTGATGTGCGCCCACAATCTGATATTTACGCAGTCGGTATGACTGCTTACAGTCTTATCGCGGGGGCAATTGCGCTGAATCTTGGTGGCAGATCAAACGCCGCCGAAGCCATCAGAGCGATTTTTGATCAACCCGCGATTCCGCTACAGGAACGAGCTCCCCAAGTCCCTCCGGCGATATGCCAGATTGTTGATCGCGCACTGTTGAAGGACCCTACTCAACGCTGGCAATCCGCAGCGGCAATGCGAACCGCCCTTTCGAATGCGATGTAAAGTTACCGCCCTGCATCCTCCCACTTTCCAACAAGTTACACCTACCAGCTTAAATTAACGCTTTACATCTGTCAGGCGTCAATTCATAATACGCCCCTTCGGCAGGTGACTCGCAAGGACTTCATAAAGGCTTTGTGAATGGCACTAAGTTAGGAGAATCAAGCATGCGATCGATTTGGAAAGGCCATATTAGGTTCCTTCTGGTTGCGATCCCCGTTCGCGTTTATAACGCCATTGAATCATCGGAAAAGATTCAGTTCAATCAACTGCACCGAGAAGACTTCGGACCAATTGGTTACGATAAGCGTTGCAAGAAGTGTGGCCAAGTAGTCACTAACGATCAGATCACAAAGGGTTATCAGTATGAGCCGGATCGTTATGCCATTGTTGAACCTGAAGACATTTCTAAAATCAAAATCAAGACAACCAGGGCGGTTGATATAGTCGGCTTCGTTGACGCGGCGGACATTCCTACCACCTTTTATGACGCTCCCTACTATGCAGGACCGGATGGTCCTGTCTCTGAGAAGCCTTATGCGCTCCTCCGCGAAGTGATGAAACAGACTGGTAAGATTGGAATCGGAAAGGTCGTTTTACGGGATCGTGAGGATCTGGTCGCTGTCTTCCCACATGACAAAGGGTTGGTGCTGCAGAAGCTTCATTATCCTCATGAGTTAAGGAAAATTGAGGATGTCCCCGATATTGACGCTGCACAGAAGCTTGATAAGAACGAACTAAAACTTGCTACCACGCTGGTTGAGCAGATGACAACGACGCTTGGTGAAATCGACATGACTGATAACTACCATCAAGCGCTGAAGACGTTGATCGAGTCGAAGATCAAGGGCAAGAAAATTGTTGAGTTCGAGGCTGAAGAACTTCCGAGGCTGGATATCATGAGTGCTCTCAAGCAGAGCCTCCAACAGCAGTCCGGCCGCAAGCCCATGGTCAAGGCAAGCACCACGAAGAAAAAACCGCAAATCACACTGGTTAAGCCAAAGACAGTTAAGAAACGAAAAGCTTCTTGAAGCTTGCCCGGCTTAACAGATGAACGAAAACAGCAATAAAGTTCTGACTTTTCCTTCTCCGGTTCCCGCTAAGGCGGATTACCAACGTGTCAAATCAAATTACACGACTCGCGAGATTAAACAACTCTTCGGCTTAAGTGAGCGCACCATTCGCCGCTGGACCGAACAGGGTATTATTCAAGGCTCGCCTTCCATTGATGGCACCGATTACACCTATGACTTTCAGGCTCTGACCCAGTTCAGGCGCGTTCGTGATCTGCGCTCGCAGGGACAAAGTCTCAAGCAGATTGAAGCCGAGATTCAGGGGCAGTTGAACTTGTTTCGTTCCGAGGATGGTAGGGTTGCGCGTCTCCTGACTCCTTTTGAAGAGGCGCTGCTGTTACACGAAAAGAAGGATCCTATGGCGTCCGAATACTATGTCGAAGCAATCAACGAAGGGGATAACATAGCAGAGGCTTACTGTAACCTGGGCATACTGGAGTTGGAGGCAGGAAACTCAGCAAAAGCTTTGGACAACTTCACCTTGTCGCTAAAGCACGACCCTCGCCATGTTGAAGCGCACTACAATTTGGCGAATTTATATTACGACGCGGGCGAACTAAAGCTTGCCCGTCTGCACTACGAAGCGGCCACGCAGATCGAGCCGCGTTTTTCGCTGGTTTACTTCAATCTTGCACTCGTTTACCACAAGCTAAACGAGCCCGCTGCAGCACGTTCTGCACTTGAAAAATACAAGGAGCTTGAGCCCGATGATGAAGAGATCGAAGCTGTAAACCAGCTTTTAAAGGCGATGAACAGCTCTTTAACAAAGTGATTGACTGGAAGAAGTGCTCCATTTGCAGTTTGCATAAGCTACCTAAGTAAACAGGATCGTTCCACCTTTCTTGCGGTCCTTTACTAGCAGGTGGGCAGTTTATACTTTCTGCCCACCGCCAACACCCAAGGATGAAGGATGAAGATGAGGGGTGAGCGTTGAGTGATGAAGGCAGCGTTGAAGGCAATCCCTTCCGCCTTCATCCTTCCGCCTTCATCCTTCATCCTTCCGCCTTCATCCTTCATCCTTAATCTCCGGTAGCAACCGGGACGCGAACAAGTTACAATTCGATTCCCGTCTCTCCCAGGACTTGATTGCCATTGCCCAGTGAAATGATTGGAGGGGTTCCCCCGTTATGGCGACTGCCAAATGCCGGATTCTCTGTGTGGATGATCATGAAGACACATCATCCATGCTCAAACTCCTGTTAGCGCAGGAGGATTTTGAAGTGGTTATCGCTAGAGACGTGACTGAGGCGGTCGCTTTGGCTACAACTGAATCTTTTGATCTTTACGTATTGGACAAGCGGCTCCCGGATGGTACGGGTTTAGAGCTGTGTCAAAAACTAAATAAATTGACGCCTGGAGTCCCGTGTATTTTTTATTCCGGAGATGCTTATGAGGTTCACCGGCAACAGGCCTTTGCGGCCGGCGCCGATGCATATGTCGCTAAGCCCGACATTGATGGGCTTATTAATACAGTGCACAATTTCTTAAACGATCGCCAGTGCACCACCGCGCAGTGACAGAGTTAGAGTCACGACCAGCCAGCACTAGCTTCTCCCGTTGACACTATAATCAGCACACGTATAATTTCTTTTCGCTTGTGGGCCGTTAGCTCAGTTGGTAGAGCAGCTGACTCTTAATCAGCGGGTCGGAGGTTCGAGCCCTCCACGGCTCACCAGATTTACTACTTAAGTATCACGCGGTTGCGGGCAGCCATGATTGGCTGTCCGCTTTTGTTTTGTGAATAGATGCGCATAGGGAATTATTCCTAACCTGAGCGGAAATTTGCTCATCACTTCTCTTACAACCGTAGAGAAGTTCCCAATTTGTGGATTTTGGCAACTGGCCCGGGTCTTGCGTTTGTCACTGCATCTTACCGCGACTTGCAGGAATGCTCTCAGCGCACTTGGGCTGTATGTGGGCATTTACCTCGAACAGTCGTGCGAACTAAATCGTAACCCGAACGAAAGGACAAGTGTCATGATCCCCCCGTTTTCACGCAGGAATTTTATAAAGACTACGGCAGCTTTTGTTGGCGGCGTAGCAGCATATACAGGCCTAACCACAGACCGAGCCGCTGCATCTGAAATCAACACCCGAGCCAGGGACGAAAGCCTCTCAGTTCCCGCTCCCGGAACCAAGCACCTTTACTTGTATGCTACCGACGGCTACTTGACCCTGCCAGATGGAAAGAGAGTCTATATCTTTGGTTTTGCTGGTAACAATCCCCCTACAACTCCGGTTGAAAATCCATCATTGCTCCTTGGAAAAGCGCAGTTGCCCGCTCCGGTTATTGACGTGGTCGCAGGTGACGACGTCTATCTCCATTTGCAGGAGATTGGGAACTCCAACAGGAAGGCGCCGATGGATGGGCATACTATCCACCTGCACGGTTTACACACTTCTACCCAGAATGATGGCTTTCCAGAAAGCTCATTCGAAGTAATGGGCCAAGAGGCAATTTATTATTTCAAGGCAGAACACCCTGGCACTTACATGTACCACTGTCACGTGGAAGCGTCTGAGCACGTACAAATGGGCATGTATGGAGCACTAATCGTCCGTCCTCAAATCAACTCAGTTAACACTGTTTATGGTGGTATCACAATCAACGGTCAGGTCGCCGATCACTTTGATAAAGAATACGTAATGCTACTCTCGGATCTAGACAGCCGCTGGCATCGGTCAGTCGAGTTGGGGGGAATTGCTTACAGAAATTTTAACCCGGTGGATTTCCGGCCTGACTACTGGCTGCTGAATGGAAGATCTTTTCCAGATACCATTCTGCCGGTACAGAGTTCAACTGCGACTAACGAGGGTGGTCCACCGCCCGGCTATGATACCTATGTACATGTCAGAACAGGTGAGCGATTCCTGCTTCGCATGATCAACATGGGGTATCAAACAGTTCCCTGGCATGTTCATGGCTGGCATTTTGTGATAGCGGGGAAGGATGCCAGCCCACTGCTACTGCAAACGCCAATGGGCCACTTGCACGAGGACTACACCGTCACGATCGGATCTGGCGAGACCTATGATTTGATAATTGAAGCCAGTAGCAGATTCGACATCTACGGGGACAAGTCACCTCAGGGTGTTCCTTATGTGGCTGTGCCCAGAGCTGACGGCGGAAGCCATACTTACGACGGTACTCCAGCTACTTTCTTTCCACAGTTCTATCCGATGCACAACCATGACGATTACAAGGTGACAAACAATGGAATCTACCCAGGGGGTCAACTAACACTAATTCAGGCCGATGCGCCATAAACAAAGCACTTAACTATTGCTTGAAACTGCTGAGGTGCAAGATGAACATATTTAACGTGGTAGCCGCGACGATTGCTGTACTGGCGGTCGGGTTGATCGTCTACTTCATCAAGAGATCTCGAAGAAGTGCGCCACTGGAAGTGCGCGGCGTCTATTTGACTGCCAACCGTAGCATGCTAGACGTGCGCTACCGCGTTAAGAACTCTGACCGAATGCGCCCAACCAACGGGGAGGTCTACATTGTCTCTGCCGACGGAAAGCGTATCGGAGAAGTCGCCAGGGTAATGAAAATCGGGAGATTGTGTGCTCACAGGATGGATGGAAAAGTACCCGGGTATCTCCTCATGCGCAACGCGGTTAACGTGAAACGTGGAGACAAGGTGAGCGTGATTGTCGGCAGCAATCGGCAGGATGACCTTGTGGTCCTGTGAGTTGGCTCAAGCTGAATCCAACTCGCTCTGCTAATTATTAGCTACCTTCCATCACAATTCCGAAGTGCTGTTTCAAACATGCCGTGTACTCATCTTGACTACCCAGCAGTCGTTCGTTCACTTCTCCACTTTGAGAAGTTGTAATGAACCGCATCTCACTCAATGTCACGCGCCCATCTGAAGTCGCGCGGGAGCAGATGCGCTTTCGCGTAAAATGTGATTCGGAAGAAGTCTGATGGAACTGACACATCTCTACATAGTCGGAGTATTCGTGAGGTTGTAAGGTGAAACAATATTGTGGCTTCCACTCATGCTCGCCATCCCGGCGTAAGAGCTTTAAATGGCTATCGTCAGGAACAATTTTGTATGCGCGATTGCCCTGCACCTGCTCACCGCGTTCATCCAACAACAAAGGCTTAAGGAAAGAATCTCCAAAACCCACATCTACCAGCCAGCGATCGTCGAGTTGAACCATCAGCGCCATATGATCGAAGTCCGGGCCAAACTCACTTCTATCATTGATAACTCCAGCGGAGAGCATCACTACGTTGAATCCCAGCCCGCGCAGTAACGCCGTAAATAGACCATTAAGCTCATAACAGAACCCGCCACGTCGCTGTGCAACGATCTTCGTAAACAGCGCTTCATCTTCAAGAATGATCGGCTCCTTAGCATGAATACTCAGATTTTCAAACGGCACCGTCAGCAAATGCGCAACCTGCAAGTCCCGCAAAGTCTCAGCCGACGGAACAAGCGAGCCTCGGTAGTTGATCCGGTCGAGATAATCTCTAATGTCCATAATGAGCCTCAATCAAACAATAGCTGCTATCATCTCCCTCCTTGACCGTTGGGTGACACGGCAAAACTCATTCAGAAGGACATAACAGATGTTCGAAAGAGTATTGATCTTATCAGCTTCGGCGGGTGCTGGTCATATCCGAGCAGCAGAAGCTATCGAAAAAGCGATCAATGAAATGCAGGCAGCGCGTGAGGTCCGACATATCGATACTCTGGACTACACCAATCGTGTCTTCCGGAAGCTCTACTCACAAGCCTACCTCGAACTTGTTAACGGTGCTCCGGATGTCCTCGGCTGGTTATATGACTACCTGGACCAGCCTTGGAAAAACGAAAGACGCCGCCTGGCCCTGGACCGGCTCAATACACGCCGCTTCGTTAAGCTTCTCAAGAGTTATCAACCTGAGATGACAATCTGCACCCATTTTCTACCGGCGGAAATAATCTCTTGGCTGAAGGCTAAGAAGCGACTCACAAGCCGCCAAGCCATTGTAGTCACTGATCTTGATATTCACGCCATGTGGCTTTGTCATCATTACGAGCAGTACTTTGTGCCTATTGAAGAGACTCGTGTGCACATGGAGAAGCTTGGTATCCCTGCAGATAAGATTACGGTCTCTGGAATTCCGATCGATCCAATCTTCGCAGAGACAAAAGACAAACAGTTGATGCGAGAGAAGCACGGGCTTAAACCTGATCGCACAACCATTCTTGTATCTGCCGGAGGATTTGGGGTTGGCTCGATCGAACATGTAATCAAAGCGCTGCTTGAGCTGAAACACACGGCCCAAGTTGTTGCGATCTCGGGTCGCAACGTCGAGCTTAAAGAAAGGTTGTCGGCTCTCGGGTCACAGCTAACCTCAGACTCAACGGTCACGATGAGCGTTCTCGGCTACACGACTGATATGGATGAATATATGGCTGCTGCCGATTTTATGCTGGGCAAACCGGGCGGCCTCACCACCTCAGAGGCGCTGGCAAAAGGACTCGTGCTCATCATCGTCAATCCAATTCCCGGGCAAGAAGAGCGCAACTCAGATCATCTGCTCGAAGAGGGTGTAGCTATTCGTTGCAACAATCTGCCTGCACTTGCATTTAAGATAGATAGTCTGCTGGATGATCAGCAGCGGCTAAGGCAGATGCAAAAAAATGTAGCGCGGCTGGCTCGACCTCGTGCAGCTTACGATATTGTCTCGACGCTGATTTCGCTGAGAGGTCGCTCGAATCATCCACTAAATCAACACTAACAAACACTAAATCGGAACAATCGAAAATGGCTGAAGTTGATAGAGACCCGCTTGAAGCGACACTGGAATCACCGTTCTATCGCCGCATCGGTTTGACGCTGCTCATAGGTTTGGCAGGAGCGGTTGTTTCACTGGTGTTCTTTGCGTTACTTGCCAATTGGGTGCTCAAGGGAGAGACCGAGCACTTTGACGATGCCCTACTTGCAGCCATTCATCAATACTCGTCACCTGCGCTCACCTTATTCATGCGGTTCATAACCACACTAGGCTCCACATTCTTTTTGATAGTGCTTGGCGTGCTGCTGTTCTCAATCGCGCTACGGCGAAAACGCGCGATTCTTCTGTTTGCGATTACGATGGGTGGTGCGGCACTGCTTATCTGGGTACTAAAGCTCGGCTTTCAGCGCGAGCGGCCGATCCCCTTTTTTGACCTGTCGCCACCGCGCACATACAGCTTTCCCAGTGGCCATGCACTTGGCGCCTTCTGTTTCTATGGCGCCTTGGCGGCAATTATTGCCGACCGCATCCGGCGCCAAAGCACACGCGTAGCTATTTGGACCACAACTATGTTGCTGATCGCGCTTATCGGATTCTCACGACTCTATCTTGGAGTTCACTATCCGAGTGATGTGCTTGCGGGTTACGCGGCGGGATTTGTTTGGATCATGACCGTAGCCTCAGTTGATCGTCTCCTGGTGAGAAGATTACGTAGGCAATCGCCTGCACAGAATCAAAAGTAGGTTTTTTATTTACCAACCGCAACGATCCTGCGATCCAACAGAGTCTGCCACTGTCTTGAAGCGATCCATATAGCTACTCGCGTATAAGTCAACACTCTGCCGGATGCGATTAAAGAGCGTGCAGCGCAGGTTGTCTTGAGCAAAACGGTCGCGCAGATAGAGCATGGCGTTAGTCTCGCCCCAATATTCCCGATCTTCCCAGATCTCGACTGGAGTGCCCCGCATCTGCTGGACCAGATCCAGCAGTCGCGGATCGGAAGGATTCCTCCCATTGGTTAGAAAGATCTTATTGTAGACAGGGATCAGTTGACTTTGCGTCTGATAGAGGGAGGCATCAACTTGAGAGGTCCTCGTCAAATGACCAAACTCATGTGCAATTTTTGAGGCAGCAAGCACGCCTTTTTCAAGGTTCGAGATCCCGTTCAGCGATAGAGAGTTCATCACAGGATAATAGATTGGATTAGGATAACCCTCGTGCAGCTTCGCTCCTAAAGTAATAGTGGCAGCAACCAGTTTGCCGTTGGCGTCCCATTTGTACTTGCCAGTACCTGCTCCTTCTGCATTCTCACGCGCTACAACAATGGTAAGGCTAAAAGCCGGGTCATTAGAGTAGCGCGCCCATTGTTGCCTGCCGGTTTCGGTGGAGAGGAAATCCTTTTTCCACTGCTGATAACGAGCGAGGTATCTGTCAGGAATGAGCTCTCTAATTCCGCCTCCCTTTTCATCTGCCGAAATCGATACGGTATCCGTATCCTCGGCTATGTGATAGGTAGCGTAGGGAGACGCTGAGAGTGGCTCGTTGGTGGAAGAGCCGAACTCCCAACCTTTATCAGGTGGGGCCGCACGATGTCCAAATGGAACGATGAACGACAACAGCAGAATGGCGAATACAACAATTGATGGTCTCATCTGGGGATTCTCTCACTTGTCTAAGAAAAGCCTTTTGAAGGCCGATCGGTTTCCAACAATTGGGGCCAAGGAATGAGTCCTAGTTTCTAATTCATATCTGGCAACAAGTCAATGATTTTCCTGATTTTCCTTATCAGTTGAGGACTTTTTTGCGCCAAAGAGAGGGTGGTGAACAGTCGAACCTGTCAGTTCGGTTTCCTTGGACAAGAAACTTCACCACAATCGCCAGTCATTTGTGCTGTAGTGCAAATCGGGAACGCTGTGTCGAGCGTTCCCGATACTTGGATTAAATGGAAGCTGCCATTCCTCAGAAGAGGAACTTAAGCATTAGTTGTAACCTGCGAGGATAGTTTGCCTGATTCCCCGCTGTTATTTGTCCGAAGTTACTCGCGGTGGGATTCATTTGTATCGCGGCGCCACTGAAGAGCCAGGGCCGGTTGAAGGCATTAATTAGGTCCACCCTTACCTGGATCTTCGTAGTCTCAGTAACTGCCGTATTCTTGAACAGCGAGATGTCAAAGTTATTTACGTCCTGAGCACGGATGTTCGAGAACCTGAACGGGAACGTGCGGATGTTTCTACCAGTCGGCTGCACCGCAGTTACTCTGTTGAACCTGGTGGTGTCTATCCAGGCACTGAGGCTTCGTTGATCCTTGGGAAGAGCGATGGGCCCGCCGAGGTAGATCACGTTAGTTCCAAAATTAAGTGGTGGTCCAGTTTGGTAGGCGTAGATTCCCGAGACCTGCCAACCACCAAGAATTCTCGCGGCTACGGGATTGCTCGTATCGCCAAAAGCCTTCCCTCTGCCGAATGGAAGTTCGTAGATCCAACTAACAGCTACCCGGTGCGGGGCATCGAAAGCCGAGATCATCTTGGTAGGTTCGGGATCACTGGCATTCAGCGCATCGACCTTCTCAATAAACCGAGACCAAGTGTACGCAACATTGACGGTGTAACCCTTTGAGAATCGCTTTTGGAGATTGAACTGGCCCGAGTGATACCACGATTCACCGTCATTGATTGTAGTGTTTACTGAGTCAAAGTGTGGAAATCGTCTCAGCAACCTCTCCCTGATGATATTCTGCCCCTGCCCGATGGTGGTATTAGTCGGTATTAGGTTCCTTAAGGGGTTAGGCACATTTGCTCCCAGGAAGTTCTCTACCGCAGCATCTCTGAAGGGACTCGTGCTTAGGTATTGTTGGGGAGTTGCATTCAGGTTGATGTTCCTTTCAATGTCGGAACCGTGATTACCGATATAAGCGGCCTCTCCTACAAAGCCCCAGAATAGTTCTCGCTGAATTCCGATCTGCCAGCGCTTCATGTAGCCAGTTTTGGGCGCCGGGTTGAAGAAGGTTACGGCGTTTCCAATGTTTGTTTGAAAACCCGCACCAGCTCCTACTGGTTCCTGGACACCATCGGGGAACGGATTCGACATCGAGTTAATAAAGCTGAACCCATCCGCCCCAAGTGTAATGAAGGGTGTGTTTTGACTGAAGCCAGTTTGATTAACGTCGCCACGCCGCTGTCCGAGAAATCCATAATAGACACCGAAGCCTCCACGGACCACGGTCTTTCCATCGTCTGTTAACTGATAAGCAAATCCCAGTCTCGGCATGAAATTCCTCTTAGGCGTGCTGTAGACACCCCGAGGCTCCCCATTTACACCCGGAAAAGTTAGGCCACCACGGACGAAGAATTGTTCCGGGGTAAGACCTGGTATGGGATTTAATGCGTACGCTGCTCTGGCAGCCGCCTCAATTGGCTGGATATAGTTAAGGTCCAGATTACGGATACTTCGATTGTACCTCTCAGTCAATGCACCCTCGACCTCATAACGCAATCCAAGATTCAAGGTGAGACGGGGGGAAAATCGCCAATCATCATGGACGAAGAAACCCCAGGTTGTTGACTGCTCTGCGTAGTCGGCTAGCCGTGCGATATAGCTGTTCGAATGACTTGGCAGTCCCAGCAGGAATTGCGCAAAGGATTGACCGCGATTATTAGGTGCCGCCGGAGAATCATTGTTCGGTCCACGAACGAAATCACCGTCAAAGTTAAAGCGTCCAGTTACATCGTTGATGACGTTGAATGAGTTCTCCCGATAAGCCCTAAACTCCATACCGGCTTTTGCTGAATGAAGGTTCAGTGCTTTGTTGGCGACAACCCTGAAGGCATGAATGTCATTCGGTCGAAACTCGCCATTGCGGCGCGTTCCTTGATATCCGGCGGTATCGATTGCAGGAAATCTTCGTTTGTCTTCCGGAACCAAAGCCTGATATCTTGCCGGAAATCCCACGGAGGTAAGATCAAATCCAATTCCCTCAGAATTCTGACCGTCCACCCGAATGAAGCGATTGTAGCTGTACTGCACATTCAAAACAGTTGTGGGGTTGAAGGTGTAGACATCGTCAATTGTGAACTGGCGTGAAATAAACTGGAACTCCTGACCCGTCGCAAGGTTCCGGAAGTAGTTGTTGTAGTCGCTGTTTCTGTCGTACCAACTTGCCCGCGCGAACATCCGATGGTTGCCGCTAAACACGTGGTCAATCCGAACTGTGTGCGTATCGTAAACGGCCGTCTCGACCAAATCAGGCTGCAGGTAATTATTACTGCCGTCTGCACTGCTCGCTGCATTTAGTGGGTTGGGCCAGTACTGATCAACAAGATTCCGTGCGACGGGATTGATCAGTTGCTGAGGAATCTTGTTGCACGCGGTTCCCGTAGGTTGTGTTCCGTTTGCTAGGGGCGTCAAGGGGTTACCAGCAGCGTCGCACCTAAAAGGATCGAGAATAAAGAACCCAGGTCTTGCCGGATTTGGCCGGCGCGAAAATGGATTGTAAATCTGGTACTGTGATCCTATTGCCAGCAGTTCTGAAAAGTCTCCTGCCTTCATTGCTGCTGTCGGCACCGTGCGCACTCCATTGTTTCGCGTTCGGATATCCTTGATGTACTCATAGCCCCAAGCGAAGAACGTTCTGTTTCGACCATCATAGAGCTTGGGGATGTACACAGGCCCGGTGAATGTGAATCCTGGCCGATCATAAGGAATTGATGGACGCGGCGTTCCTATCCTATTGGAATAGAAGTCATTCGCCGCAAGCTTAGGCGGCATCTTTACCCAATAAGCTGTACCGTGTGGAGAGTTGCCTCCCGACTTAATAGCAATATTGGTCACGCCACCTTCGGTATTGCCAAACTGAGCGTCAAAGGTTGCTGTCTGAACTTTTACCTCTTGAACAATATCTGTTGGAGGCACGTAAGACGCGGTCACCTCAAACGCATTTGCCGCAGACGTACTTGGCGCGCCATCAATTGTCACGTCAGAGCGATTGGGTCTGGTACCATCAATCGCATATCCGACGATGTGGGTTGGCTCAAACGGCCGGTCAAGTCTTACATCGCGTCCACCGGCTGCTGCGGCACCAAAAGTAGCGCCTCCAGCCAAACCAATCAGGAAGAATGGGTCACCATGAGGAGTCGGTAGTTCTGAGACGCGGCGTGCGTCGATTACTTGTCCCATCGATGCTGTGGTGGTCTCTATAACCGGAGCGTCCGCTGTGATGGTAACCGTTTCTTCACTTCCACCAACCTCAAGCGCTATATCCACCTGTAGCCTGTCATTAACCTGAAGCACCACTCCTTCTCTGATGAACCGCTTGAATCCGCTAGCTTCTACCACTATGCGGTATGTTCCTGGGATCAGATACGGAACCTGATAACGACCCTGATCGTTAGTTTGCGCCGAAACAGTTGTTCCCATCTGCACGTTCGTAACCCCCACAACTGCTCCGGGAATAAGTGCGTTATTGGCATCTGTTATGGTGCCCGCGATCGTGCCGCGCGCCTCCTGGGCACGCAGTGATAATGGTGAGAACGATAGTGCGCAGAAGCAAACAACTATCGCGACCCAAAAATCTGTGATCTTGATTCTCGGTTTCATCTTTCCTTCTCCTCTTGAAGTGGCATGGCTGGAGGGTTCTAAAGCGGTGAATTCCGCGAATCCAACACTTCCGGTTTGTGGCACATTAAGCCCAAGAACCTTGGGAGCCCTTGTGGCCACATTCCTGTGACAAAAGCTTCAATCTAAAAGTCCGAGGTAGTAACCCCCCGGGTGGTTTGCCCAATTTAAACCGTAAAGTACGATAAGGGCCTGGATGAATTAGCTAAAACGAAAGGCGCAACCGGGTGGTAAGAGAGCTTCTTTTGACTAGCTAGCACGACCGCACCCGTTACGCGGGTCTCTTGCAAAATGAGGGACAGAACCTCACTAAAACCTAAAGGTAAGACTTTTTA
>CAZNPP010000023.1:0-14884 GCA_964574785.1 uncultured Chloracidobacterium sp.
TCCTTACGGACAACGGATTTTAAGTCCGTAGCGTCTGCCATTCCGCCACCCCGGCTTTAGCGCCAAAATAGCACGTTGCTAAAGAGCCCACAAACTTCAAAGACTGTTTTCTGGAAATCGTGGGCCCGCACCAGTGAAGAAGCTCTGAAGACGGGTATGCTTGACGCTTAGCGTTTATTTCGTTTGGCTTCGTGGATCTTAACTGCCTCCAGGAAACCACACGAACAAACACGAAAGACTCTTCAACACAAAGCCGCAAGGATTTAAAAGACTCTTCAACGCAAAGCCGCCAAGGTGCAAGGACGCAAAGAAAGATGAAAGAGTAATGGTTGCGGTGTTGATTCTGGTTCCTTCCTATTAGTTTCTTTTAAGGTTTCTTGCGTCTTTGCACCTTGGCGGCTTTGCGTTAAAGATCTTATGAAATCACACGCCTGTTCTTCAGCCCCCGTAACTTGGCGAAAACATCTAAATACAGCCGTCATCTTCACTCTTAATCAGCCTGGTGCTAAGATTTGTTTATAACTAACAGGAAACCAGGAGAGATCGCCAGGAAAGGTAGCGCGTTCGCTCCAATGAATTATGAGTGAAGAGCAAGAAGTATTTCTCAAGCACATCCAGAAAAAAGGGCTGAAGCGTACCACCCAACGCGAGGTCATACTGGATGTCTTTCTCAGAACCGAAGAACACCTCTCGAGCGAAGACCTTTACCGTTTAGTTCGGGAAGAAGATCCAAGCATCGGGCAAACAACTGTCTATAGGACGCTCAAGCTTCTTACTGAGGCCGGACTCGCGCGCGAGGTTCGGTTTGGCGATGGTCGTACCCACTATGAACACAACTACAAACACCAGCATCACGACCACATGATCTGCTCAGAGTGCGGCAGGATTATTGAATTCTTCTCCGCCGAACTCGAAGCCCTCCAGGACGAAATGGCTGCCAGACACAGTTTTGAAGTGACACATCATCTGCTGAGAATAATCGGCATCTGCGCAGCGTGTCGCGGCGTCCGTAACGCTTCCGAAACTCAGGAAGCAGACGCGCAAGTGGCCGCCGCTCTTAACAGCAAATAGCAGCAATCTTTACTGTAAAACCAAGGGGACCAGAGGTTGTTGTGCTTACTCGTTTTGCCTTTGGCCAACTTAGGGTGTAACTTTCGTACACGAAGATAATGTGAAAGGCGGAGATCGAGTTCAATGAGTGTGGATATTACTTTCGAGCCAGCAGATCTCTCCGGAATCATCCCTGAAGGCATTTACCTTCTGGATGCCGCAAAGCGTATGGGCGTTCGCATGCCGGTGGAATGCAGCGGGCGAGAGCAATGTTCCACATGTGTAGTCTTGATTGAAACGGGAGTCGTATTGCTGTCTGAACCTGATGAAGTTGAGCAACAGCTCCTGGGCGAACTCGTTATCGAAGGACCGGCGCAACGTTTGGCGTGCCGCGCAATTATTGAAAGACCTGGTGAAATTGTCGTGACAATACCTGAGACCGGCGCACAGAAGGAAGAACCACTAAAGGAAATCCGTAAGACTTTTAGTCAACTACCACTAAATCAAAAGCTGGCTGCTCTGGTGCAGCTCGAAGCGACGACTATGTCGGAGGCCATGGAGGTGGTCGCTGGCAAAACCCGCTCAGTGGGCGGAAGAATGCTTGATCTCTTTACTCGTAAGACTGGCGCAGTCGTGAAGCTGCGTAGTCGTAAGAAGTAAATCAGTAAACCCGGGTAACCAGTTAGTCATCTCTTTTAGTTGAATGTAGGTTCTTCCGACGACTGAATGATTAGAACAACAAAATCTAGAACCAGGCAGAGGCGTCACACCGCGGCCCCTGCGAGCGTGACCCTCTGCCTCTTGCTAGGCCTGCCCTTCCTGTTTCTTGCATGCCCGAAAGGTGACAAACCACCAAGTAACTCGCGTGCGGGAATTTCAACACGCTCCGAACCGACCGCCTCCACGTCAACTTCCGCTGTTGCTTTTGACGGCGAGCGGGCGATGGCTCATGTTCGCAAGCAGGTCGATGTTGGGCCAAGGCCTCCTGGATCACCCGAACTTACGAAGACGAGAGAGTACATTGTTAACGAACTAAAATCTTATGGTCTTGGAGTTTTCACCGATGAGTTCACGCCAATAACGCCACTTGGTCCGAAGCGGATGGCGAATATAACTGCAGAACTCCCTGGCGAATCGAGAGACGTGATAATCATTGCCAGCCACTACGATACAAAGTACTACAAGGACATGTACTTTGTAGGCGCTAATGATCCCGGAGCTTCGGTGGGGACTCTGCTCGAGATAGGACGGGTGCTGGCGTCAAAATCGGAAAAGCCCAGGTTTACTTACTGGTTAGTCTTTTTCGATGGCGAAGAGGCTTTTTGTGAAGGTTGGGATGATTGTGGCACACCAGAGAACCCTGACAATACTTATGGAAGTCGGCATTACGTTGCTGAACTAAAGAAACGTGGCGAGGTGGACCGAGTCGGCGCAATGATCCTGCTCGATCTGATGGGCTACAAGAATCTGGAATTAAGGCGTGACACTCTCAGCACTAAGTGGCTTTTGGATGTCATTTGGCAGACAGGACGTGAGCTTGGATATGGCTCGATCTTCTTAAATGAACCGGAAGGTATTGGTGGTGATGACCATGTGCCCTTTCTCCAGGCTGGCATTGATGCTGTAGATATTATTCAGCTCAATACTTATCCGTATTGGCACCGTGCCGATGACACCATCGATAAGGTCTCTCCACGGAGCATGAAGATCGTTGCCGATGTCGTTTTGGCAAGCCTCCCAAAAATAGAACAACGCTTGATAAGTAAGCGGTGATCAAGAAGGATTAGAAAGGAGGTATACGAGGTGTTTAAAGCTTCGGAGGTACTTGTCCCTACGGACTTCTCACCGTCCTCAGTAAATGCTCTGAAGGTGGCCATTGCCATGGCTGCTCCAGACGGTGATCTAACGCTCCTTCATGTGATCGACGAAAATTTTGTCAGTGACGCAGTAGCTGCAGGACTGGGATCAATTGACGATATTAGATCTCGTTTACGGGAACGTGCTGAAGAGAATTTCTCGATCATGCTCGAGAGCATTGATGCAGGATCAGTGAACCTTGAGCAGATGATTGTAATAGGAGCTCCATTTGTCGAAATTTTGAAGATAGCACGCGATCTTGATCTGCCGTTGATTGTGATGGGCGTAAAAGGACGCTCAACTCCTCCTGAGGAGATTCTCTTTGGTTCAACGGCCGAGAAGGTCCTGCGAGGCTCGCGTGTTCCCGTATTGTGCGTTCCCTATTGAGCCCCCTACCTTCATTCAATACTCAATTTGATGAAGCGAGTTGCTGTCATTCCCGGTGATGGAATCGGACCTGAGGTCATTCGCGAGGCCGTTCGGGTGATTGACCGCTTGCGCGTCACTCACAAGCTGGAATTGGAACTCACACATTTCGACTGGGGCGCCGATCGGTTCCTTCGCGAAGGCGTTAGTTTGCCCGCAGGCGCGCTTGAGATGCTCAGCAATGATTATGATGCCATCCTTGCTGGCGCTTTTGGCGATCCGCGCATTCCTTCTAATCAACATGCAGAAGAGATTCTGTTGGGAATGCGGCGCGGTCTGGATCTCTACATCAATCTTCGGCCTGTCCGCTTGCTCGATTCCCGGCTAACACCTCTGCGTGGGCGCGCAACAGAGGAGATTGATTTCGTCGTCTTCAGAGAAAACACGGAGGGAGCGTATTGCGGGGCTGGTGGTTTTCTCAAAAAAGGCTTATCTGAAGAAATTGCAATCCAGGAAGAGATCAATACTCGCGTCGGAGTCGAGCGGATCCTGATTGCCGCTTTTGAATATGCTCGTGAGAACTCGCGCAGGCGCGTGACAATGGCAGACAAATCGAACGTGCAGCGTTTTGGTGGGGATCTTTGGCAGCGGGTTTTCAAAGAGGTGTCTGCACGCTATCCCGAGATTGACGCACGACATCAATACGTGGACGCGATGGCAATGTTCATGGTCCTGGATCCGGGGCAATACGATGTGATTGTTAGCAGCAATCTTTTTGGCGATATTCTCACGGATCTCGGCGCGGCGATTCAGGGAGGCCTTGGTCTCGCTGCTTCCGGAAACATTCATCCGGGGAGGGTTTCGTTGTTCGAGCCGGTTCATGGAAGTGCTCCTCCCCTGGCGGGTAAGGGCGTAGCTAATCCAGTTGGAACTATTCTCACTCTTGCGATGATGCTAGAATACCTGGGACACAAAGACGAGAGTGAAGCTGTTGATAAAGCCGTCCGCAAGGCAATCATTAACAACGAGACTACGGCGGATCTCGGCGGTGAGTTGTCCACTGAGCATGCAGGAAGTGCCATTTGTAACCGAATATCACCCGATTAGAAGATATATTGTGAACGGAAAACTATTATTCTGAGAACCTACTAGGTGTAGAACAGCATAGGTTTGTGCTATCCAACCTATTTAGAATTCAGAAGAGTACAAGAACACGCGGGGGAGTTATGAGTGGAAGAAGTAAACAATTAACACAGAAGACGATTGCAATCCTGGTAATTGTAGCCCTGCTTCACCTTATTGGGTTATCAACCGCAGTAGTCATCTTTCTCTTGATAGTTGGTTTTCTTGTCTGGCGCGCGGTGCAGTATTCCGATACCAGAGAGACCGAGAGAATATTTGATTTCTATATCGCTGCTGATGAAATACTCCGAGATGAAGAACGGCAATGGTATGGATTCGAAGTCGCGGAAGTGATAAACAGTGGCGAGCGAATCCTTAACTCAATGGCCGATCCCCCACCGTTGACCTATTTCGCGCTGGGGGCCCTTTATTACCGCATTGGTGATTACCACGAGGCTGCCGAGCAGCTAAGCATCCTGGAAGATGGCTTTTCAGGCGAACGTTATCGAACTGTCGCTTCCGAGCAGTTGCGGCGTTATGTCGAAACACTTAGAAACATCGAACGGGATCCTACCTTAGCTCCGAAAACGCTTTCTGCGATTAGAAGTCTTGAGCGAGGCAGAAGAAAGAGGGCAGCGGAACTGCTTTCACAGAGCCGGGATTTACTTGACCATGAATCCGTTGAGCTAAACTCAAAAAGGACTACCGAAACGTATCCAGCAACTGCGGAACTACCCAAGGTACCTACTACCAAGCCGGTCTCCCCAGTTTCTGCTCCACGTCCGATCGCGGAGGTGTTACACGATGTCTATCAGGAAGACAAAAAGACTGCCTAACTGAGAGAGTTGGCCCACCCCTTGCCCGACCCAGTACTCACCGCCGAGATCATTGCCATAGGCTCGGAACTGTTGGAACCGGACCGCACTGATACCAACAGCCTTTGGCTCACCGAAAAACTCAACAGCATCGGTATCGAAGTTAAGTTGAAGACTATCGTTGGCGACGATGATGCTCGACTCGAAGAAACCATCCGTGACGCAATCAAGAGAACTAAGATCCTAGTTACAACTGGGGGCCTTGGACCGACTGAGGATGACATTACCCGCAAGGTCGCGGCACGAGCGCTCGGGCGTCGGCTCCTTCTGGATGAGAAGGTACTTGATGATATTCGAAATCGTTTCTTGAGTTTCGGACGTCCAATGCCTGAGCGGAACTCTCGACAAGCGATGGTAATCGACGGCGCCGAAGTGCTCGATAATCCAAACGGCACCGCGCCTGGCATGTACATTGAACATCAGGATGTTTCAATTGCTTTGCTGCCCGGACCACCGCGAGAGATGCGACCGATGTTCGAGAACTACGTGCAACCCAAACTCGTATCGAGAAGCGGTAATCTTCGAGTTATGCGGAGGGTCCTTCGAGTTGCCGGTATCGGGGAATCGGCTGTTGATGAGAAGATCGCGCCGATCTATACGCAGTACGAAAACCCTCAAACAACAATTCTGTTTAACCAAAGCGAAATAGAGATTCATCTTACGGCTCGGGCTCGAACTGAGTCTGAGGCCGAACTACTACTGGACCGTCTTTCCGAGCAGTTCGAAGAGAGGCTTGGTAACTCTATCTTCGCTTTTCGTGGAGAGCGACTGGAAGAGGTAGTGGGTCTGAGGTTGACGGTTGGTGGTTTTACAATTGCTGTCGCTGAAAGTTGTACTGGTGGATTGATTGCTCAAAGAATAACTGAAGTTCCAGGTTCATCCCGCTACTTTGTTGAAGGTGTTGTTGCTTATTCGAATGATGCAAAAGTTCGGACCTTGAGTGTGGATCCCAAACTGCTCCTGGAATACGGAGCGGTCAGTAGCCAGGTCGCAGAGGCGATGGCCGAAGGAGTTCGCAAACGAGCTAAAGCGGATTTTGGGCTTTCTGTTACTGGAATCGCTGGACCAGAGGGAGGCAGCGAAGAGAAGCCTGTAGGCCTGGTCTATATTGCACTTGCTGATGATGCGCATAGCGAACATCGGAAGCTTATTATTCCCGGAGATCGGAGTTTGATACGCTGGCGAGCCTCGCAAGCCGCTCTCGATCTTTTGCGTAGGCGTCTTATCTAATTCTTCCATCCAGGCTTATATGGCAGCTTGGATACACGCTCTGTTGTAGGTATAGTTCCGATTACCCCCCGAGTGCATGTCTGTTGGTATCTAAATGGTTCCCACGTTCGCGCTCATTGCGGCTTACCTGATCGGATCAATTCCTTTCGGTTACTTAATTGTACGAGCCAGCAGCGGCGGTGACGTGCGTCAGACAGGCTCAGGCGGTACCGGCGCCACCAATGTCTCGCGGCGTGCGGGAAAGCCGGCGGGAGTACTGACTCTGTTGTTGGACGCGGCTAAAGGGGCAGCGGTCGTTGCATTGGCGCGCTGGCTAGTTCCAGAACCAACAAATGATTGGTGGGTGGCTGCTGCGGGAATACTTGTGATTGTTGGTCATATTTTTCCCATATGGCTGGCGTTTCGTGGTGGTAAGGGAGTAGCGACAGGAATCGGTGTCTTCCTGATGTTCTCGCCGGCCACAGTGTTAGCTGCGGCAATTCTTTTTTTTGTGATCGCGTGGCTGACCCGTTACGTATCCTTGGCGTCGGTCTCGGCGGCCGCCGCGATACCATTGTTTGTTTGGCTTGAAAGCGGGTTGAGAGGACGAGCCAACTTTGTACCGATGATGTCAGTGGCCGTAATGAGTGCCCTGCTTATCATCATTGCGCATCGTGGAAACATTAACCGCCTTCTAAATGGGACTGAACCAAGATTCCAATAGTTGAGCTTTTGGAGAGATGAACCCTTGCGAAACACGGATAGCGATTATCGGGGCAGGGAACTGGGGGACAGCACTTGCAGTGGTTGCTGGACGGGCTGGATGCAACGTAATTTTATGGTCCCGTAATCAACAAGTAGTTAATTCGATAAACTCAAGTCATGTTAATTGCTCATACCTGAAAGGCTTTGAGATTTCTCGAAATGTCGGCGCGACTACAGAAATTGAAGATGCTGTCGAGAATGCTAACGTGATCATACTTGCGGCGCCTTCTCATGCATTACGCCCAGTTCTGTTCCAGTTAACTCCCTTTCTGAATAAGGAAGATGTAGTACTTGTAAGCGCTACAAAAGGAATTGAAGTAGAGACTGGCAAGCGGGTATCGCAGGTAGTACAAGAGGTTATCGGGGATGGGGTACCGGTTAGGTTCGCCTGTTTGTCCGGACCATCATTCTCAAGAGAAGTTGTCGAGGGAAATCCAACTGCGATCGTTGCGGCGGCTAAAAATCAGGCCGACTGTAGGGTCGTTCAGAATTTGCTTAGTTACCAGAATCTCCGCATCTATACAAATAGTGATTTGGTAGGAGTTGAGCTTGGTGGCTCTGTTAAGAACGTTATGGCGATTGCCGCCGGCATGGTTGCTGGACTAGGCTTTGGCTCAAATAGCATAGCGGCCTTAATAACGCGTGGCTTGGCTGAGATGACGCGCTTGGCGTTGGCCCACGGAGCGAAAATCGAGACGATGATAGGATTGGCCGGTTTGGGCGATCTCGTGCTGACCTGTACTGGTGCTCTTTCACGCAATCGTTTTGTTGGGCAAGAATTGGGGAAAGGACGCAAACTTTCGGACATAATGGCTGAGATGCATGAGGTTGCTGAGGGAGTAAAGACAAGTCGCGCAGTAAAGAAGTTGGCTGATCAAAGTGGTATAGAAATGCCGATTACTGCCGAAGTACACGCGGTGCTCTATGAGAACAAATCCCCACATGAGGCTGCAGATGACCTAATGCATAGACCATTACGCGATGAGTGCTAGTATAGAAACCCAATGGGAGCAGTGAAGGAAGAAAAGGACCTGGCTACAAACCGCGCGGCCTTTCACAATTATCACATCTCTGACAGGTATGAGGCTGGAATCGCCCTGAAGGGGACTGAGGTTAAGAGTGTGATGGGTGGGCGGATTCAGTTGAAGGAGGCCTACATTGCGGTGCGTGATGAGGAGGCCTGGTTGTTTAATGCCCATATTTCTCCGTATAGCCATGGCAACCGAGAGAACCACGATCCGCTTCGAACACGAAAACTACTTTTGCATCGGCGGGAAATCGAAAGATTGGATCAGGCCACTGTCAAACAGGGAATGACCCTTGTGCCTACGCGTGTTTATTTGAAGAACGGACGGATCAAGTTAGAAGTAGGAGTTGCAAAAGGAAAGAAATTGTACGACAAACGAGAGACTGAGCTAAGGCGAACTATCGCGCGCGAAGCTCAACAACAACTGAAGGAACGGCAGCGCTAAAGTCCGACAAACCTCAGTTTGTCATTTCTTAGATTCTGGGACCATTCTGTGACGACTTTCGAATTTTGGTACATCGACAAACTGAAGTTTGTCGGACAATGTTAAGGAGACAACTTGAACATGGATGTAGAAGGTAAATCAGTTTCAATCGAGCAGATTGATGTACATGCCGTAGCAGTGCCGGTTTTTAAAGATGAGAAGGCTGAAGAGGGCGTTCTTAAGCATCTTGATGAGCTAACGGGTGGTGTAGTGAGCGCGGTGATCAATTCTGAAGAGCTAAAAGGTAAGGAAGGAGAAACTGTATACCTCCATCTCCATGGTAATCGGAATGTTAAGTTTCAGAGGCTTCTGCTGATCGGTGCTGGCGAACGAAATGATTATCATGCCGCCCAAATATCAAATTTTGCTGGCACCGCCACAAGGTTCATACGCAGCCGTGGCGGGAAGTCGGCAGGCATCTTTCCTCGAGCCCAAGGCGATCCGCAGCAGTTAGCCTCAATTGTTACCCAGGGAGCAATAATTGGTCTATTCGAGCTTGATAAGTACCGCACTCTTGACAAAGAAGCGAGGGAGATTGAGCGCCTGGTTGTGATTATAAACGATGCTGATGAAGAGGAGTTGCAGAAAGGAGCCGAAACAGGTCGGATCATAGGAGAGTCGGTAAACCTGACACGCGAGCTTGCAAATGAACCCGGTGGCTACCTGACTCCAATTAAGATGGCAGATAGAGCCCGGGAGCTGGCGCGCGATTTTGGCTTAACTATCGATGTGTTGGATGAAGCTCAGATGGAGCAGGAGGGCATGGGCTCGTTGCTGAGTGTAGCGCGAGGCTCCGACGAACCTGCACAATTGATTGTGGTCAAGTACACGCCTGAAAACCCGTCCAAACAAGAAGGTCTTTTGGCTTTAGTAGGGAAGGGAATTACTTTCGATTCCGGGGGCATTTCACTAAAGCCTGGCGAAAATATGGAGTTGATGAAATATGATATGAGTGGGGGCGCGACGGTGTTGGGAGTAATGCGCGCAATAAGCCAACTAAAACCACCCATTCCAGTTCTTGGTGTTATTCCTTGTTCCGAAAACTTGCCTTCAGGTAAAGCAACAAAGCCCGGTGATGTTGTAAGAGCCATGACTGGTAAAACAATTGAGGTAATCAACACCGATGCGGAAGGAAGACTAATTCTTGCCGATGCAATTGCTTACGCTCGTAAGTTAGGGGCAACGAAAGTAATCGACATGGCGACACTCACAGGTGCCGTTTCAATTGCTCTCGGCGACGTTAATGCGGCTGTACTCGGCACTGATCAGGACTTGATTGACGAAGTGATCTCTTCGGGAAAAGAGGTAGGTGAAAAATTTTGGCAGCTCCCGCTGGATAAAGAGTATTCGAAACAGATTAAATCAGATATAGCAGACATTAAGAACGTCGGTGGGCGTAAAGCAGGCACTATTACTGCCGCCGCCTTTCTAAAAGAATTTGCAGAGGGGATTTCGTGGGCTCACCTCGATATTGCTGGCACAGCTTGGGGAGACGAGGCGAAGCCCTACAGAGCGAAAGGACCCACTGGAGTTGCAGTAAGGACGCTAATTAATCTTGTAATGCAAAAGGCCACTGTCGGATAGGTGAGTGATCTAACTCTGTGCTCAAATGTAGACATTCGCTGTCGCCGCTAGTGTACACCTAATCCACTCTGGCACAGACACTAGTTATTAATTGTTGAGATTTCTCCACTCCAACAATTTGGCACAGCAGTTGAACTGAGTTCGGTCACCCAGAGGGCGCGGCTACTTCACATTGTATGTCCTTACCCCCCTCGGCAAGCCGCTCGAGGAATTAGAGGCCGCCCCTTTGGCCACCTCGATCCTTTCCTCTTACGCTACGGAATCACCCCCTACACACTTTTCGCCTTAGATTATTCCCTTCGAAGGCCGCGATGTTATAATTTATGCTCGGCTTGGCTTGTTGCTGCTGATTCATCGGCTTGTAGGGAGTTGAAGAGGCGCGTGATTGATTACTATAAAATTCTGGGGGTAAAGCGTACAGCCTCGCGATCTGAAATCAAGTCAGCTTATCGTAAGTTGGCAAGGTTACGGCACCCTGATGTAAATGGGGGCTCAGAGCGCGCAGCGCGTGAATTTCATCTGCTTTCGAAGGCTTATCGCATTTTAAGCGATCCCCAGGAGCGAGCCTATCTGGACCAACAGCTTAGTGCGCAGATTCGAGGGAGTTCCTCGATATTTCACTCGGATAATCCTCATGCTAGACGTGCAAGAAACTTTGCCGTACAAGCTCGCTGGGACAGGATCGTTAATGAAGTACTGGAGAAAGATAGACAAGAGAATCGTGAGCGCCAGCGCGTTGTATTTACTACTGTTTCGCTTTTCCTTTCGACTTTCTTTGTCGCTATGATCCGGCCGCAGTTGTGGCAACTCCTGGGTTATGTTGGGCGAGCCGTAGTACTAACCCTCTTCGTAATTGCAATTTGGCATTTGGCAACACGGTTTCGTGAATATCTGGCACACTATACCTACACTCCGAAGCCGATCCAGGACTCTATCATGCGTGAAGAGGTAAGGCCTGAACAGCCATTTACCCGTTTCTCCGCCTACACCTTTCTCCTGGCTGGGTATGCTCTGAGTCTCGGCGTCGGATTACTCGTAGGATGGCAGGCTCAAGACTTTTTTAACGATTTAACTTTACTATTTCAGCACCGAGTGGAAGTGGTGCAGTCAAACATGTGGGCGGCGTATTCTCCAGCTAGAATGTTAATCCCGGATCTTGTGGTCTATCCACCGATTGCTGTGTTGATCGTAGACACTATGCAGTCTCTTGCTGCACGCATCGATTAAAGCTTTCGTTATCTTGCTCGTGGTGTTAATGGTCATGTATATTTCTGCTGATCCAACCCCGTTCTAGAATTAAGTTTCACGGTCGATGGAGGAATTGTCCCGAAGTCAAGTATGCACAAGTATTATGACGAAGTTGTGATTCCCGGGCGGCCTTCATCCTGACTCCCAATTATCAATTGGCCGTCGCCTTGCAGAATCAGGAGCAAAGAGATGGTCAAACAACTATCCCAACGACAACTTCTTGCCTTGCAGATGGATAAGCTTAATGACGCAGAGCTGCAGGAGGTCCTCGATTTTATCAACCACCTGGAGTCAAAAAGGCTTTCGAAAAGTACAGTATCTGCAGGTGAGGACGAGCTGGTTCAGTTTCTGGTGGATGCTCAGGAAAACAGGCGTGCGCGCCAGGCTTACGAGTGGGAAGTGGTAAGGCGTAGAGCGGAGCGTCGCGCTTCCCCAACGTTCCGAGGCGTAGGGTGACGCGTGAATATAAGAGTAAACCTGTTTCCAATTCTGTGTTTAGTGGCATTGATTTGCATGTCTTGGATTCCTTGCTATGCCCAGAGCGAGGAACGATCCCTAACACCACTCCAGTTGGAGATTGAACAGCAGCGTCAACGCTTAAGTTCTTCGGACGTGGAAGAACGACGTGACGCAGTAATGCGGTTGGGGTCACTGAGGCATCCTGAAGCTTCGCAAGCAGCGGTTGCAGCTCTTCGCGACTCAGCGCCAATCGTCCGGGCTACGGCAACTGTCGCGGTTCTATCCTTGCCAGGAGATGAAAGTGCCTTGCAGCTCCTTCAGCTCGCAAACGACAGGAATGAATTCGTCAGGCGAGAGACTGCCTATGCCCTGGGAATAACACGCAGTCAGACTGCCATAGAGGCACTTGTTAGGCTCCTTACTACTGATCGCGAGGATGGAGTTCGGGGCGCTGCTGCAGTTGCTTTAGGACAGATTGGAGATGAATCAGCTGTCGTTCCTTTAGCTAATGTAATAGCACCAACCAGGAGGTCGCGAAGAGAGAGAAACGCCTTTGTGTTGATGGCGGCGGCACGTTCTTTGGGGCAGATTGGAAGCCGGGTAGGTGTGCCCGCGTTAATCGCAACTCTTGAAGACAGGACCACGCCGCAGGAGGTTAGAAGGGAGGCCGCGATCGCGTTGGGTCTGATAGGCGACCCTGCTGCAAGGCGAATTCTAGTTAAAGTGGTCAATGAAGAGGACCCTTACATTGCGCGAACTGCTCATGAAGCTTTGAGCAGAATCGCCCCCTGAGCGGCAATATCAAAACTGAAGAAAGTTAAAGCGCCATCCAGTTTCCTGGATGGCGCTTCTGTCAATTTCACAGTGTAATCGCTGGGATTACGTTTCGGACTTCTCACCGCGACTCTGTCCCTTCTTAGCTGCTTTCGTAGCCTGAGGGATAGGTAATCCGACACCTCCTGATAAGGTCTCGACCGCTGCCGGTGGTTCTTTAATCCTCGGCATATCCTGGATCAAAGCGCCTCCTGAACTCTTCGAAAAGATCAGGCGGTGAGTAATCTTATCGACATCCACGTGAACCAGATCTCCGAGACCGATCTGGCCTGTAGCCACTAGGTTCGACAGGGGATAAACGAGAAAGCGTTCGACCGAGCGCTTCAGATGTCTGGCTCCATATTTAAAATCCAATCCCTCTTTTAGCAGCATGTCTTTTGCGCTTTCAGAGCACTGAAACACAAACTTGGTTCCGGCGGATAGCATGATGCGATCCTGTACAGCTTGCAACTCGAGATCAAGAATCTGCCTGAGGTGATATTCCTTAAGCGCCCGAAATACCACAACCTTATCGATTCGATTCATGAACTCAGGAGAGAATTTACGCCGGGCGGATTCGACCGCTGTCCGGTAGATCTTCTGATCAACGTCACTATCGTTTGGGTTCTTGGCGCCTTTACCGGGGGCAAAACCAATACCGCCCGAGATGAGTTCGGACATCTCGCGGGCGCCGAGGTTAGAAGTCATGATAACCATCGTCTGGGAGAAATCGACTCGGCGATTATCGCCCAGCGTAAGAGTAGCCTTGTCGAGGATTCCAAGGAGGAGCTGCCACAAGCTATCCGAAGCTTTCTCGATTTCGTCAAACAATACAAGTGACAGTTTCAAGTCATCCGTATGCATCCGATCCAAGTTCTCTTGTGTAAGCATAGGAGAAGTCTCGCGGTGACCGAGATAACCTGGAGGTGAGCCAATCAGCTTCGCTATCTCATGGGAATGCTGAAACTCAGCACAGTCTATCTTGACGATAGCATTGGGATCGCTATAGAGGACTTCGGCGGCCGCTTCAATGACTCGAGTCTTTCCCGAGCCAGTCGGTCCCAGAAAAAGCATGGTACCAATAGGGCGGTTCGGTGGGTTCATTCCAGCAAGAAAGATCTGATAGAGGCCACTCACACGGCGAACCGCGCGCTCCTGGCCAACAATTCTTGCTGAAAGTCGCTCCTCGAAATCTTGCGCTCGAGGACTCTTCTGATCAGGGTCGAGAAAGACTGTTACTGCATTCTCTGGTTTGTTCATTTCCATCTCAGCCATCTGACGATCCTCCTTGCGTGAGCGCCTCTGTTAACTCACTCAGGGCCCAATTACCCTAATGAAAGCCAACACTTTTCTGTCATAAGCAAGGAACGATCCGTTGTTAATATTGATGCGGTACTCAGTTGTTAAGTTCGCCCCAAGGCATTGTACCTAAGGGGCTTAGGCGAACTATATATACAACACTGCGAGGAAATGTCATCACAAATTCTTAGGTAAAACGAAAAATACTGTTGGACGGAAACACAATATTTTCAGTTTTTCAGAGCTGTGACATTTCATGTCAGAGACTTGTTGACAATAAATGTAGTAATTTTGCTGGCCTTTGCTCAGGTCTTCTACTGCACCTTTTAGCGCGTAAACCCACGAAAACGTTCTGAATACTACCAACTTCCGCTAATCATAATACTCGAGTCCCAAGTGTGTTATTAGATCTTCACCGCGAAGATGACGCAATGTATTTTTCAGTTTCATCAACTGAATGAAGACGTCATGCTCAGGATAAAGCCCTGGCGCAGTCTGGGGTGATTTGAAATAGAATGAGAGCCATTCTTGAACACCCTTCATTCCCGCGCGCTGCGCGAGATCCATGAACAAGGCGAGATCCAGAACGATTGGCGCGGCAAGGATCGAGTCGCGGCAGAGAAAGTTGAGTTTGATCTGCATCGGATATCCGAGCCATCCAAAGATGTCGATGTTGTCCCATCCTTCTTTGTTGTCACCACGAGGCGGATAGTAGTTGATTCGTAC
>CAZNPP010000023.1:14984-42179 GCA_964574785.1 uncultured Chloracidobacterium sp.
ACCGTTAGATTGGGGGCGCCGTTTGCGAAGGCAATCCCTGATTTCAAGGCCGCGTAAGCGTAGATCATCGACGGCGCTATGGCTTTGTGATTCTCGCGCATCGCGGTTTCGAAAGAATCAATTGTCTTATGGACCGCGTGAGGTTTTAGAAAAACTTCTGTCGATGCAGCCCAAATCATTACCAGTCGAGAACACCTATTTCGTTTCTTCCAGGCTGCTATCTCATCGATGAGCTGTTGAGCCAGATCCAGCTTATTGGTTCCCGTCTTAATGTTAGTTCCACTCAGTCGTTTTACGTAAGACTGATCAAAAACCGCCTTCATGGGTTTGATCTTCTGTAACGGCCCTTTTAGTTTTGTCAGTAGTTCTTTTTCGAGAACTCCGGCTTGTAGCGCGGCTTCGTAAGCTGAATCGGGAAAGATATCCCAGGCGCCGAAAACAAGGTCTTCAATATTGGCGAGGGGTACTAGCTCCTTGATCAGTGGGACGCGATTATCAGTACGCTTGCCCAGACGAATAGTACCCATCTGTGTGAGACTTCCGATTGGTTCTGCAATGCCTTTCTTAACCGCTTCAACACCAGCGATGAAAGTTGTGCTTACAGCTCCGAGTCCCACCAGCAGTACCCCCAGTTTCCCTTTTGCGGGAGCAATGTCGGCGCCCTTTTCAATTGGCATGATTATGCTTGGCTCACTTTCTGAATGTGGGGTGATGATACTCCGAGCGCGCTTTACTGTCCTTCTGAATCTTGCGCAATACTGTCGCTGGATTGCTCAGTCGGTGGGATCAGAAAGTTTTCAAACTTCATTTGTGGACAGATTACAGGTGGGGTAATTCGAGGTATTGATTCGGAGTACCTTAATTGGATTTAGCTACACGTGAACAGAAGCTTCAAGAGGCGTGAAAGAATTCCTTACTCTTTTAATCTGTCGAGCCTGACAGTTGAGTTACACGCGCTGCGGCTCTGCCGGCCGGCCCTACTGCTTACCCACTAATGCCTTGCGGAAGGCGCGGGGGGCAAGACCGGTCGCTTGCCTAAACGATTTCGTAAAGTGGCTCGGGCTGGCATAACCGACGCGAGCACTAATCTCAGTTATGGAGAGATCAGTTTCGGCAATTAAGAGCTTGGCTTGATTTGTTCTTAAGGCAGCCAGATACGAGTGCGGTGTCGTACCGGTGAGTTTCTTGAACAAACGCGCAAAGTGAAATGGAGATAAAAACGATGCGGCAGCGATTGTTTTTAATGAAAGATCGTGCTCCATTTGCGCATCCATCAATTCAACTGAACGTCGTATACGCCGATCTACCAAGCCTACTCTTGACAGCTCTAGCTCGTCAGACCGCTTCATGTTGGCATAAGACCTGAGAAGATAAACTAATGTTTGCGCCACTACAGCTGAGATCATCATCTCCCTTCCCGGACTTTCTTCGAGTAATTCGGTGACAAGGGCTTTGCCAAGCTGAATCATTCGTTCATCTGGTCTTAATACCCGATCCTGAAATGAGACTGTAGACATTGGCGCAATAACATGCATGCGGACGGCGTGATCCAGGACAAAAGCTGGTGAAAGATCCAACAGCAATACTTCGAGGTTGCGTCCGCTGGTGGTAGAGGAATCGGAAGGCTCCAACAGGAGTAAGTGACCCTCACCCGCTTTACCCATGCGTTGCCCAATACTGTAGTCCAACGTTCCTGACAGGATTAATGCTACGCCATAATCGGAGCGTACTTCGTCCGACGAATTCATACGTCTTAGTCTTCGGTAATACGCTGAGAAATGTTGAGAAACGTAGAACCTGTTTAGCTGGGAAAGCCTTTTGGCCATTCACATCACTGTAAGCGAATCTCGACTTCCGCTTCAATCGGTGGTAGCCATATCACGATGATGGAGCATCCGGGCGGGGTCGTTTGTTATGAGAGCCTTGATGCCAAGCGTGCGACTGCGGGCAATCCAGACAGGGTCATCAACCGTCCAAACAACAATCTTCATCCCGCGGTCAATAGCTCGATCTGTTATTGGTTTACGGGCCAGCGTGTGGTGCAGTGCGATTTCGTCAGCCCCGAAACTGGAAGCAAGATCCACTATTGACGTTGACTTCAAAAAGGGCAGACGTGCGATTTTGCGCGGCTGGAACAGGGCAGCGGTTCGAATCCCGTTTTCGATTGTTCTCGCGGCCTCAAGAGTTTGTAGATCAAAGCTAGCAAGAACAGCACGATGGTACATCGAGTACTCGCGAATGAGGTTAATAACATTAGCGGCAAGTATTGGGCCTTCGCCAGCCCTTATTTTCAGTTCGATATATATAGAACCTGGTATATCACTAAAGAGATCAAAAACCTGACGGAGCGTGGGAACCCGCTCCCCAGCGTAACTCTTAGCAGCAGTCTTAAGTCTTCGGTCAAACCAAGTCCCAACATCGACTTGCTGCAATTCCTCGGATGAGAGTTTGCTAATCAGTCCTGGCTTCATACCGGTCCGATTTAAGGTGGCATCGTGGATCACGACCGGAACCTGGTCGCAAGCGAGCCTCACATCAAGTTCTACCCCATTCGCACCAACTCGCATAGCCTCAGCAAACGCAGTTATCGTGTTCTCCGGTGCGACTGCAGACGCTCCCCGGTGACCGAGGATGAGAGGAGTGGTTGATTTGAAGGCATTCAAGAATCTATAGGAGGTAGTTATTGGCGTTTAGTGATGAATTCTGTGAGGTTTGAATTTTGGACGACTTTCTTGAGTTTTATATCGAAGGTACCATGTTCGCTCTTGAGTCGGGCTCTGATCGGTATCCGACGGTGATCATTTGTAAACCAAACAGATAGCTGACCTTGATGGGGAATCATGCCTTGGGGGCCGAACAGCTCCGGATCAATTCTCAAGGCCTCAACACGGCCCAGCACCGTCTTCATCCGTCTCTTTTCTACCACTTTAATGGGTAGCTTATAGACCAGCCCGGAATCGCTGATGGTGATGTCAATACTCTTACCAACTTTTAGAGGTTGGGTCCTAATGAAGTATATTGCTGACAATACATCTTGGATTGGGACAGTGAATTCGGATGTTTGGCTTCGTGGTTCACGGGAGAGATCGTTTGGATCGCGCTCGATCCAGAAGACCTTGCGGGCGTCATGGTCAAAAACTGCCTCGCTCTCGCGCACACGTTTTCCTTGCTCGTCAACTCTTAACGTTCTTTGAACTGAAAATGATTTGGGTTCAACCGTTGATTCAACCTGCTGGCGGAAATTTATATTGAAGAGTCTGGCAAAGAAGCCCTTGCTCGACACATTTCCAGTTAGGACCAGTTCGTAATCGGCGTTTGCTTCATCCAGCACGGGCGAAGCTCCACGTTTCTGGGACAGATGCTTTCGTGTTGCCGTGAAATGAAAAACAGCTACATCAATGTTTCTCAGCAGTGCCCGCGAGAATGTAGCCTCATAAACCAACTCTTCTATAGGCTGAAATGCCTTGATCCCGTCTGCCTTTAGCTTTGCCTGGGCAAATGCAGGTGCTGCGGCGCTCAAGGCGAGAGCCATGATGATTAATTTTGAGAAGACGAATCGTGGTCGCAAAGTCATCCTGTGTAGTACGCTTTTAATGCCAGAAATCCCCAGGCAATCAGGAAGCCGATTGTTGCTCGAAATTCCCGGTATTTCATGTAAAGGGCGCTGTCGAATTCAGTCGCTACTCCCTCGTTCTTATATGCGGTGGCGCGTGGAAAGAACAACGGAACCTCGCGCTCGTAACGGCGGTAATTCTCACCAAAAATTTCAAACAATGTAGCGGATTCGACGCGCATTACGGGCAAATAGATGCCAAGGAATAGGGCTGCAAATAACAAGGCGAGCACCCATCGCCCAGAGGCAATAGTAAACCCCAGCCCGAGTAGGAAGCTTCCGAAATACAGCGGATTGCGGCTGTAAGCATATGGACCTGAAGTGGTCAAAACTGAATTCTTCCTGATATGTCCCGAGGCCCAAGCTCTAACAAGAAGGCCTAAAATAGCCACAATCCCTCCAATTAGCAGTGTCGTCAAAACAGGACGGGCTAATAGAACGAAGACAGCCGTTGCAAGAAATCCAAGTGGCACACGCCAGCGTTGAGTCCATGTACCTCCTCGGGGGGCAGGTCTACTAATTTCTGTAATAGATTCCGGAAGGTTCATCCAAAAACCAGTCCCACTTTCTGCTTGGTGCTGACAGAAGGTGCGTTGTTATGGCTGAGTCTTTCACTAGCGGACTGCAGCACGCGCTCAACTTCAATATCCATACATATCCAGTTCGAGCAGGCACGGCGGTGACAATTGATTCGACAATCTATATCGGTACGATCAACACACCGGTCTTCCCGGTAAGGGCTACCATTTCGCCACCATTCAGTTGGCCCAAACAGCCCCACAATTGGAGCCTTGGCGGCAACTGCAAGGTGAGTCGGACCTGTATCACCTCCTACATATAGTTGCGCCCCCTTTGCCAGGTGGTAAAAACCTTTCAGCGATAAGCTAACAGCCCTCAACTTTTGCAAACGGGAAGAGCGCACGACCTCATTAGCCAATTCGGCTTCGCCGGGTCCATACGTAACCAGCGAGTAAAGTCCGAAGTGGGACCACAGTTCGTCTGCGAGTTTTCCAAAACGTTCCGTGCTCCACAGTTTAGTAGGCCAACCACCTCCCGGGTTCAAAATTGAATAATTGAGCAGACCATCACATGCTGCTTCGGCTTCCTGTTGATGCGACTGAGTCGTCCAGATTGGAAACTGAAGAGCAGACGGAGCTGTTGGGATAGGTATATCGAGTGCTCCTTTTACCAGGGTCAAATTCTTATGAATGACGTGATCGTACTCTGTAACCGGAATGCTTCTGGTGAGCAGAAATCGACTGGCGGGTTCGCGAAGCCCCTTACGTGAAAAGCCAAAAACACGACGAGCCCCCGAGAGGCGTGCGACTGAAGCCGATTTGATTAGGCCTTGGAAATCGATTGCGAGATCGAAGGCTGAGGCACGTAACCGACGTAACTGCTGGCGCGGTGCCCGCAGCGTCTCCCCAGACATCAGCCCGCGCCTCAAAGCCTTCGTGTCGACTTCGATGAGACGATCTAAAAGCGGGTTGTCTCTTAAAATTTCTGCTGCTCTCTGTTCGACGACCCAGGATATCTCGGCGCTTGGGAGAGCCTGGCGAATAGCGGCGAGTGAGGGAAGCGTATGAACGATATCGCCTATACTTCCTAGTTTCACAATAAGGATTCGCATAAAAAGTCACTCAGCAGGTACGGTGCTAATCCCTCGTTTAACCCTCATCCACTTTTTTAGTCACCTTCCTGAGCAGTTCTGATGTTGAATGATCCTTAGGATCCCCCACAATCGCGACTTTACCTCCATAAGATCGTACCACATCACGTTCGGGCACACTGTCTTCAGTGTAGTCGGTCCCTTTGGCATGTACGTCAGGACGAATGGTCAGAAGCAGAGCTTCTACTGTGGGTTCTTCAAAGATTGTTACTACGTCAACACCCTCCACCGCGGCGACAAGCTCAGCCCTTTCCAAGTCAGGCATGATAGGCCGACCGTACCCTTTAATTTTCCGAACTTGGTGATCCGAGTTAACTCCAACGATTAGCAAGTCCCCAAGTTTGCGAGCACCTTGGAGATACCGTATATGGCCAACATGTAACACGTCAAAGCAGCCGTTCGCCAAAACGATTCGACCGCCACTCGCCCTCACTTCACTCGCACGCCTTATTACTTCATCACGATCCAGAATTCTGGATCTGGCGGTATCAATAGCTGATTTGTTCATTCGGCATGCAATATTGAGTGTTCCAATTCATCTTGCGTGACGCCAGCTGTTCCCCGCTTCATAACAACGATACCTCCGGCATAGTTTGCGAGATGAGCGGCGTCGGAAAACGATGCACTAGAGGCGAGTGCAAGCCCATATGTCGCCATCACCGTGTCACCCGCGCCTGTTACGTCGACAGGTTCACGCGCACCGACGGCATCAATGTGTAAAGGAGCTTTGTTCTCTTCAAGAAGCATCATTCCACGCCCGCCACGGGTTATTAGAAGCGCTCGATAACCCAATCTGGAGCGAAATTCTTCGCCTGCCGCTTCCAGTTGGCTAATTCCTGGAATTGACCTTCCAATTAACTGCTCGATTTCGTCCTCATTGGGCGTAGCAGAAGTAAAGCCCCCGAAATCTGCTAAGCGGAACCGTGAATCAACCAAAACGGGAATGTTTTTACTTTTTGTGCTCTCACGCACAACACCGGCGGTGTCTTGGTCAGCTACGCCATAGTTATAGTCCGAGATTACTATCGCCTCGAATTGATAAGCTTGGTTACGAACGCTGCCGTGAAGCTCGGCTTTCAGTCGAGTATCGTTCAGCGATTCTCCTTCATAGTCGATACGAATAACTTGCTGTCGGGTTGAATGTAACTGCCCCGCTAAGATTCGAACCTTTCTAATTGTTCTCAATATAGGGGACGCAATAAGGCTTGAGCAATCAACACCAGCATCCTTAAGCTTTTGAACGAGTGCTCTTCCTGGTTCATCATCTCCCACTACACTTACGAGTTTCACACTAGCGCCGAGTGAAGCCAGGTTTACGGCGCAATTGGCTGCGCCGCCTGGGAGGGTTTCGGTGTGTTCATGTCGGAGAATAAAAACCGGCGCTTCCCGGGAAACTCTGCTAATTGCACCATAGATGAACTGGTCAGCGACCGAATCGCCGATGACTAGAATCCTGCGGTCAGAGAAGCACTTCACAATTGTTAAGAGGCGTTCTCGCAATGATGCACGGTCCATCGTCAAATGATTATCACTCCTGATCGTCTATGATGGTCTTGACTGCTTCGAACAGGTTTTCCGCTACCAGATCCGGCTGTTGGGTCCAATTCTGACGTTGATATTCCCATTCGCCTCGGCCGTAACCACTTAGCACAAATGACGATCTCAAGCCAGCATTTCGAGCGAGTTCGATATCGCTATATCGGTCGCCAACCATCCAGCTTTTTTCCAGATCGATATCAAGCTCTTCGTTAGCTTGCTGGATCAAACCCGGCTTAGGTTTGCGGCAGTTGCAATCCAATCGATAGGGTTCCTGGCCCACGGATGGGTGGTGAGCACAGTAGTAGATGGCGTCGAGATGAGCACCGTGTTCTGCTAACTCTTTACGCAGTCGCTCGTGAACTACCCGAACCATCTCTTCCTGAAAGTAGCCTCGAGCTACACCTGCCTGATTAGTTACCACAATTGCCAACCAGCCTTTCTCATTCAAGAGCTTCAATGCGTGCGCTGAATAAGGAAACAGGCGTAAGCGGGATGGGTGATTAATGTAACCAACCTCTTCAGAGAGAGTTCCATCCCGATCAATGAATACTGCTTTACGTTTCAAATTCTCGCCTCAGCTCTGAATTGAGATAGATTGTTGGCTTTCAACCAAAGTACTACCTTCAAAGATTAGTGCTCTTGCACGCTCATAAACTTCCTGAGGTGTGATTGCTGTCATGCACCGATGGTCTATTGGACAGTCTCGCAACATGCAGGGGGCACAGTCAGGCGGCTTGCGTACAATCTCCGCCAACTCATTGAACGGTCTTGTCGTCAAAGGATTCGTCGGCCCAAAAACTACCAGCGTCCTTCGACCCAAAGCTGCGGCAATGTGAGCTGGACCAGTGTCGTTCGTGATAAGAAGATCAACGACATTCAGTATAGCTACGAGCTGGGTTAATGTAGTCGCGCCCGTTAGAATCACTGGCTCAGCCTTCATTTGCTGAGCGACTTCCTGTGATATGTCAAGCTCCCCTTTTGAACCAACCAGGACAATTTGTGCGCCTATATTCTGGGCCAGTAAATCACCCAATTTCGCGAAGCGCTCTCCTGGCCAGCGCTTCGCCCGGCTGTTTATAGATCCCGGGCAGAATGCTACCAGCGGTTTATCGCCATGAAGACCGGTATTTTCAAGCAGTCGCTTAGCCTCCTCCTTTTGCTCCGACGAGACTGATAATGTGCAATCACTGCTTACCTCATTGTCAATCGTTTTACCAAGGAGTTTGGCGGTTTCGGTAATAATGTTTAGGTAGTAGAAAACTTCATGTTTTGAATCACGCCAATCAGGTATCGTTAATGAATGAGTGAGCAGAAAGTTTCTTCCCTGGCTTGCGTAACCAATCCTAAGTGGAACCCTCGCGAGGGATGCTATCAGTGCTGCTTCGAAAGCATTTTGGAAGAGAATAGCAAGATCGAACCGACGTCGTCTCCACTCTTTAATCTGATTGACTACTGACCGAATCCCATTGCGCTCGTAGATAAGTAGTTCATCTACAAAATCAACATTCGAGAAGATACCCTCCGCCCAACGACGCGTTGCCAGAGTAATCGTCGCCTTTGGAAATAGATGGCGTAGGGTTCGTAGAGCGGGAATGGTCATTACGGCATCCCCAACCCAGCTGGTGCCACGAACTACGACCCTTTGGATTGGATCCTTTGTCATACGTTATTAAGCTGTTTACAACACACTGCGGAGGCCATCTTCGAGGCCTATTGTAGGCTCCCAGCCCAGTTCCTTGCGAATTCGGTCGAGATTGGAAACGTAGTTAACAGGTACTGGTTGCGCCATAGAAGGATCTTCCTTGATAATCGGTTCTCGTTCAATCAGCCTGCCAACAGTTTTGATTATCTCGAGCAGCGTTGCCGAATTATTCTTACCTCCTCCCAGGTTATATAAGCCGCTAGTCTGGGACGAATTGATGAATGCCTGGCAAGCTTGGGAGAAGTCATCCACGTGGAGAATGTCCCGAATCGATCGACCTCCCATCGGCAGTCTAATCGGCCAACCTCTTTTTACTGATTCAACGTAATGGCTGACGAACCCATACTCATTTCCTTCTGATGGTCGCGCGTAAACGGCCGAAAGGCGAAATATGCAAGCCCTTACATTCTGCTGGTGAGCATAAAAGCGCACGTACTTCTCCCCTATCAGCTTTGACCATTCCAGGGCAGATTGGCCGCAATAATTTGTGGAACAGGTCTCTGGTACCTCATCGTATGCGTTTGCGTGGGCACCGTAGACGTCCTTAGTGGAAGCGTAAATGAAAACGGTGTTTGGTCGCATTTTTTTAACGACCTCCCGAGTTGCTTCGGCGTTAGTACGAAAGCACATCTCAGCATTGGCTGGGTCCTTATCAAGGTACGCTGCCAGGTGGATGACACCATCATATTCGGGTATCAGATCCAAATCTCGCGGTTCGTTAAGGTTGAAGTTAGAGCGGCGCGAGAAGTCGTCTGCATCAAAGTACCGGCGAACATGAATTCCAAGGTAGCCGCTGCCGCCGGTGACCAGGATTTTCATTGTTTAAAGACCGTCCCTAACAGTGTGTGGACCAACTAACCTTCAAACTCTATAGACAGGGAGTGCATCTAAGTCGCTGCAATGGAGACTTTTCACGGTAACGAAACCCAGGGAGAGTGTCAATTAGCCCCAATCTGTTGAAGTAGTGTTACCATTGTTCGGTATGCAGGCCACTTGCCAGCGCTGAAGTACCTTGTTGAGGAATCAAGGCTCGGCTCGAGAGCTTGCCAGAATAAACGGACGAAAGAGAATTACAAATCGCCCGCCCATGCCAGCACGCTACAGACCAGAAGATAGCCTGTCACCAAAGAAACGTCGCTATGCGAATCAGCAGGTGCGTATCTCAACTTATGAGCAAGAACGTCCTCCTCTAATCAAACGAATCCTGCACTACTTATTCAGCGCACCAGTGATTATTCCACTGGTCTTCCTGGCGACAATCTCAGTTGGTGTGCTTGTTTACTACTGGACGGTATTTTCAGGTCGTATCGATCATCTACTTGCTGGTGAGATCTTTACACGTTCTGCCGGAATTTATGCAGCCCCAAGAGAGATCCGCGTCGGCGAGACACTGAGCCAGGAGGATCTCGTCGCTTACCTTAAACGTGCGGGCTACGTCGATAAGGCTCAGCAGGCAGATGTTGCGCGCGGGAGATATTCACTTAATGGGGATTCTATCGCGATTGAGCCTAGCCAGAACTCGGTAATTGATGGGGTTCCACAGTTCCATCCGACTTCGGTTCAGTTCGCTGGCAATAAGAAAACTATCAGATTGCTTTCAACGATTGGTGGTAATACGCGGCTGGATACCGTCTTGCTTGAACCAGAATTAATTAGTTCAGTTACGGGAAGAGAACGCGCTAAAAGAAAAGTGATAGGGTTTAACGATCTGCCTGGACACTTTGTAAACGCGATAACCGTAACGGAGGATCGTTCTTTCTTTGAACATTATGGTGTGAACTTCCGCGGTATCATCCGTGCTTTCCTTCGCCGCTACGATAATTCTGATCCAAACTCACCTATTGCTCGACAGGGCGGCTCAAGTATCACGCAACAGTTAGTAAAGAATCTTCTGCTTTCAGCTGAACGAAGCTGGAGCCGGAAGATTGCTGAAGCGTACATGTCGATTATTCTAGAAACTCGTTTAACTAAAGAACAGATTTTTGCGCTCTACTGCAATCAGGTCTATCTAGGTCAACATGCTGGTTTTTCGGTGCACGGCTTCGGAGAGGCCGCTGATGCTTACTTCAATAAAGACGTAATAAATCTCACGCTATCAGAAGGCGCCTTCCTTGCGGGGCTAGTGCGCAGTCCTAACCGATATAACCCTTATCACAACCTCAACACAGCGACTTCGCGCAGGAATCAGGTCCTGGAATCGATGGCTGAAGCCAAGGTTATCACTCGCGAAGAAGCGGACAGGGCGAAGGCTGAACCGCTGAAAGTTACAGAAGCAAAAGGACGAATTGATGTCTCAGATGCTCCTTACTTCTCAGATTATGTTCAAAGCCAACTTGCGGACGTTGTCGCCGTTCAGGAAGGAGCCCGGCATCTCCGGATTTACACCAGTATCGATATGGATTTACAGCGGGCGGCATATGCAGCCCTTTCCAAGCAACTCGCTGCTTTGGATAAAGTACAAGCGAAGCGGTTTGAACCCGGAACTCTTCAAGCGGCGTTGGTAGCGATTAACGCAAAGACGGGCGAGATCGTTGCTATGGTTGGTGGACGAGATTACTCAAAAAGTCAACTAAATCGAGCAACGGACGCGCTTCGACAACCCGGTTCAGTTTTCAAACCCTTTGTTTATGCAACAGCTTTGAACACAGCCTATGACCCAATACCGCGAGTCATTACGCCTGCCACTGTTTATGTTGATGAACCAAAAACATTTACATTTGACAATCAAGAATACTCGCCCGGTAACTTTGGAGACAGCTATAGAAATGGTCCAGTGACTCTCAGGGATGCACTTGTTTATAGCCTCAACGTGGTGACAGTTGATGTTGCTATGGAAGTAACAATTGGGCGGGTCATGAATTTGGCTACCAAAGCTGGGTTACCAAAACCTCCTCGAGCTTACCCGGCAATGGCATTAGGTACAAGTGAAGCAACGCCTCTCCAAGTAGCTTCTGCCTATACAACCTTTGCGAATCTCGGGAAACGGACTACACCGGTCGCAATCAATAGAATAACTACTGGTAACGGCGTCACTCTCGTGTCCCCCACTACTGAGGCAAGTGAAGTAATGAGGCCTGAAGTTGCCTATGTGATGAACTCATTTATGAAGGATGTCGTGGCGCGGGGCACTGCAACGAAGGTTCGTGCCCGCGGGCTCAAAGCAAACGTAGCTGGAAAGACCGGGACCTCCCGTGATGGATGGTTTGCAGGATTTACGCCGAATCTCGTTTGCGCGGTTTGGGTTGGGTTTGATGATGGCTCTCAACTTGGTATGACGGGCGCAAATTCCGCCCTACCTATCTGGACCGATTTTATGCAGGCAGCTCTTGCACGGCACCCTGAATGGGAGGGTGATTGGCAAATGCCGGAAGGAATCGAACAAATAGAGGTTAATCCTAAAACCGGACAATTAGCCGGACCCGATGATCAAGAAAGGCGAGTCGAGCTCTTTATCAACGGTACGGCTCCCGTTGACATTTATGAAGAAGAGGATACCGCAACCGAGACTGAAACTAGTGATGAAACCGCAGACGATGAAATCCCTGCTGCCCCATCTCCCGAAGCCTCCCCCGTACCGTTGCCATCGCCTCGCTCAGAGATTAGGTATCCGGATGATACAGGCCGTCTTGAAGGAAGCATTACAATCGATATCGATCCCACTACTGGTCTAATTGCGGTTGAGAGTTGCCAGCAAGTGCGCACGAAGACATTTGTCCTTGGATCAGAACCCAAGAAGTATTGTGGACCAAGCCACCACAAAACGAAGACCGATGATCCCTCTGCAAGCCGACCTCGTGTGGTGGGCACTCCGCAGCGTTAAATCCCTTTAATCGTTCAATAATTTGCTGCAGCCCGATTCAAGTGCAATTTGTAAGGTTTCGATTGCCAAAGCCGCAGCGTGTTGCTTGCGTTGTGGAAGACCTCCCGCCGCATCAACTATATCTTTTCGAGTAAGGAAAAGCGCCTCCTTCACTGGTAACCCTTTGATCATTTCGGTTAGTACTGAGCCACATACAAGCGTTGCCGGACATCCATAACCAAGAAAAAGGGCAGCCTCAATCCGGTTATTGGTCACCCGCAGCGACAATCGTAAACGGTCGCCACATACGGGATTGGTCTCTTCGGCGATAGCATTCGCTTCGGGGAGCTCGCCAACATTGCGGGGATTGGCTATGTGTTCTTTGAAAGTTGTTGAGTATGACAAGCCTGAACCTTAACCAACTGGTTGCAACTGGGTGCGTCTGTTAAGAGGTGACATTTGTCTTAATTTTTCTACTGTTCGCGGTAAAACTTCGAGCAGATAATCAAGCTCGGCGTCGCTATTGTCTTTGCCAAAGCTGAAGCGGATAGAGCCGCGGGCCAGTTCATCATCATGGCCGAGCGCGCGAATCACTGGAGAAGGCTCGAGGGTGCCAGAAGAACATGCGGATCCAGTTGAGACCGCTATACCCTGAAGATCGAGATTTATGAGTAAGCCTTCTCCTTCAATCGACCGGAATGAGATGTTTGAGATATGTGGCAGCCTCGACTCGCGATGACCATTAAAGACAACATCAGCTATACGTTTGGCAACTTCTGCCTCAAACCTATCCCGTAGCCCCTGGGTATGCTTAGTTCGAATCTCCAACTCTTCACGCGCCAGCCTGGCAGCAAGACCAAAAGCAATTATGTTGGCGACAGGCTCAGTGCCAGCACGCCTTTCACGCTCCTGATGGCCTCCGAGGATCTGGCTCATGATCCTAACTCCGCGTTTGACGAATAGGGCACCCACTCCCTTAGGCGCATAAATCTTGTGTGCCGATAACGTAAGGAGATCGCAACCAAGCTCGGCGACATTCAACCTGAGATTTGTCCCCGCTTGGACAGCATCAGTATGCAGGAATAGGTGGCGGCGCCCGTTATCTCTTTCGTCCTGAACCAGCCGCGCCAGTTCTGCTATCGGTTGAATAGTGCCTATTTCATTGTTGGCCAGCATTACTGAGATAAGGACCGTCTGGGGAGTTAGCGCAGCTCGAACATCTTCGCTTCTGACGATCCCATCTCCATAGACTGGAAGCCTTGTGATCGCCCAGCCATTCTGTTCGAGTGCTTCGCAAGTCCCCCGTACAGAAGGATGCTCGATCTCGGATGTAATGATGTGACGTCCATGAGATGTAACAGCTTCGCAGAGGCCACGAAGTGCGAAATTATTAGCTTCGGTTCCCCCAGACAAGAAGATAATCTCATTGGCCTTAGCGCCAATGAGATTTGCTACATCTCGCCGGGCTCGGTCTACCGCAGCCCTAGCCTCTTGTCCAAAAGAGTGAACACTTGAGGCATTACCAAACTTTTCCGTGAGGTAAGGCAGCATAGCCTCGACCGTCCGCGGATCGGCGGGTGTAGTTGCGCTATGGTCAAAGTAGATTCGCCGTTTTGCAGACATAAAAGTGTTTAGCTCCCGCCAACCAGTGGCTCTTAGTTGAGCATCTGAGAGCCAACTCCTGCAAGCTTCTCTATGCTACGAGTCTATGAATGCTGGCAGGGACGGTCAAGCAGGCGCTGAATTTGTTGACTGACTCGATCGAGTGATAGCATTTCACTCGCACGAGGTTGGCTCCCGAAAACCTAATGAATGCACATCTTTGGAAGGTTGAATGCAAATGAACAACTTTAAGATCCTCCCGGTAGCTCTGAGCTTGAGTCTGATTGTTTGGCTGGGAGTTCTGCCGGCGTCTGCAGATTCTCCTTTGACAGGGGACCAATCTACCGCTCTTGAACGTGGATACCGCACCGGGTATTCAGATGGCTACAACTCAGGATATAAGGATATAGCGGAACAAGCTGCGCGCGACTATAGAAATAAGGATGAATACCAGCGAGCCGATCGCGCGTATAACGAAAGCTGGGGACCATTAGAAGATTATCGCGATGGTTATCAGCAAGGGTTTGCTGCCGGTTACCAAGCGGGATACGATCAGCGACCTTTTGACTCTTCCATTCCCGTTGGATTGCAGCGCCGCGGAAATATTGATGGTGCTATAGAGGAAGATAACGCTGACGACTCCGGCGGGACTTCCAGTTCCTCTGCCGCAGGCACGCTCTTTATTCCTCGGGATGCGATTTTGTTAATTGAGTTGGAGTCAAGTCTCTCGACTGATGCCAGTCAGCGAGGAGATCCCTTTCAAGCCCGGGTTTTGGAACCTGGTGAGTATCAGGGGGCCGTGGTGAGCGGTCGTGTCACTCGAGTTAAGCGCGCGGGCAAGGTTAAGGGGGTTTCTGAACTCCAGTTGACTTTTGATCAAATCCGCTTGGCGGATGGTCGGACGACGAATTTTAATGCCGATATTGTTGAAGTCATTTACACATCAACTGATGGTGTGGGCGAGGTTGACCCCGAAGGTGGCGTAAGAGGTAAAGACTCCACCAAAGACGATGTTACGAGAGTTGGGGCAGCAACTGGAGTCGGGGCTGTTATTGGAGCGATATTTGGTGGAGGCAAGGGTGCTGCAATTGGCGCCGCAATAGGGGGAGCTGCGGGGGCGGGAAGTGTTGTGACCCAGCGAGGAAAGGAAGTCAGGCTGGCCCGCGGGCAGCAACTCAGAATTCGAACCGCAACTGATACCCGCATTCAGTGAACGACCAGAGCGGAGACACAAAGAAAACCAGAGCCGTGGAAGGGAGCTCAATTGTCTCCGCTTCTCAACTCCATCCTTCTACTGTTGTAACCCTCTTAAGCGACTTTGGAAGAGCCGATTATTTTGTCGGCGCCATGAAGGGGGTGATTCTTGATATCAATCCTCACACAAAAGTGGTAGACATCACTCATGAGATCCCTCCTTATGATATCGAGACCGGCGCGTTTATCGTCATGGCTGCATACCAATCTTTTCCCGCTGGAACGACTCATGTGGCAGTTGTAGATCCCGGAGTAGGTTCGGCGCGGCTACCTATTATTGTTGCAACAGCGAGTCACCAATTCATAGGACCCGATAACGGCATCTTCAGTTACATTTATGATTCTGAACCTGAACATCAGGTATTCGAAATCATAGATGAACGATATTTTCGCCATCCGGTAAGTTCGACTTTTCACGGTAGGGACATCTTCGCTCCAGTTGCCGCAGCAATCAGTCGGGGTGTCAAGCCTGAAACACTGGGACGTCCCCTCGACGACTACATTCGTCTGGAGTCGTTAGCGCCAACCAAATTGCAGGATGGGAATTTGCGAGGGCGAATCATCCATGTCGACCACTTCGGTAATTGCATCACAAACTTTACCGAGAGACATGTTGTGGTTGAAGATGGCGTAGACATCTATATTAAGGGAAAAACTATAAAGTCATTCAAACGCTTCTTTTCGGAAACGGGTAAAGATGATGAGTTGTTTGGAATATTCGGAAGCGCCGGTTTTCTGGAAATAAGCGCGCAAAATGTTTCGGCTGCAAGGCTTCTCGATGTTAGGCGTGGTGAGGACGTAATTCTCGCATACAGGAGCGCCACATTAACTGAAAATTAACAATTTAAGGCCTCTTGTCACCTCTGGTCCTCTTTGTTATCTTCAGTCTCATTAAGGAACCATTATGAATAAGGCGAAAGATGCTGCAACAAGCGGTAGTAGCTCAGGCCTCAGAGGTGTTGTTGCCGCAACATCCTCAATCTCTGATGTCAACGGCGAAAAAGGCGAACTGATCTATCAGGGATATAACATCCACGATCTGGCCGCCCACTCCACATTTGAAGAGGTGGCTTTCTTACTTTGGCACAAGCGTTTGCCGACAGCCGCGGAGCTTAAGGAGTTGAGCATATCCCTCAGTAGCGAATATGACCTCCCTGAAGCTACCATCGATCTTTTAAGGCGCATTCCTCGTGAAGCAGATCCTATCGACGTCTTAAGAACAACGATTTCGGCTCTTGAATTCTACGATCCTTCGTCTCGTGATTTGTCTCCTCAGACCTCACTCAAGACTGCCACAAAACTGACTGCCCAGTTTCCAACGATAATCGCTGCGAGCCATCGAATTCGCAGTGGCTTAGAACCAATCAAGCCTGACCCGAAGCTCAATATCGCTACCAACTTTCTATATATGCTAAGAGGTGAGCCCCCAGGAGAGTACGAAGCGCATGTATTCGATGTAGCTCTTATCCTTCACGCTGATCACGAGTTGAATGCTTCAACCTTTACTGCACGAGTTGTTGCCGGAACGTTGGCTGACATGTATGGAGCTATCACCGCCGCAATAGCCGCATTGTCTGGCCCACTTCATGGTGGAGCAAATACAAACGTTATGAAGATGCTGCTTGAAATTGATGAGGTTGAAAACGTCGAGTCCTACATCAAACAGGCATTATCTGAAAAGCGAAAGATCATGGGTTTTGGCCATGCCGTTTATCGTACCGAAGATCCCCGTGCTACCCATCTGCGAAGACTCTCACGGCAAATGGGTGAGACCTCCGGAAACACTAAGTGGTACGACATTTCAACCAGAATTGAAGCAACGATGATGAAGGAGAAAGGTTTGTATCCGAACGTAGACTTCTTCTCAGCTTCAACCTATTACATGATGGGCATTCCACTCGATCTTTACACCCCAATCTTTGCTATGAGCCGTATCACTGGCTGGACCGGTCACGTTCTCGAGCAATATGCTGATAACAAGCTGATTAGACCGCGGGCCGAGTTCACAGGCCCTAGAAACATGACCTACGTACCACTCGCGCAACGCTGAAAAATTAGCTGTCTGAGTTTGCCTCGCCTGAAAGAACTGATAAGACTGGCGTTGGTTTTGCTGGGTTTTCTCTTGATGTTAATTCCAACAGCTCGTGAGTTGCCGAAAACATTTTTGCCCGCCAAATAAAAAGAGTCGAAATTAGCAAAGCTACGGTACAAGCCACACCGCCCTCAATGCCATAACCTCCGCCAGTCAACCAGGTAGCGCCAACGTCTGTTCCTCTTAGTAAAGGGTTGGGTGCGACGTGTGTAATCCCACTTACGGGCAATCCAAATAATGATCCCTGCGCCCAGTTCCAAGCCCAGTGCACGCCTACGGGTAACCACAAACTACGCGTTCGCAGATAAGCCACGCCAAGCCAGACGCCGGCAAGCGCAGTGTTGAGGAAAGTAAGTCCCGGTACTACATCTGGATTACCAAGATGTACTGCGGCAAACGCCAATGATGTAAGCAGAATTCCCAGCCACGGGAGACGGGCACGGATGAAAGTTTGTAATGGATAGCCCCGAAATAACACCTCCTCAGCCATAGCTGCAAATATGAAAAGAAGAGCAGAGAAGAGAAGCGTTTTGCCAACCTGTACAAGCATATCGTTGCCGGAGAAGGAGAATTCCAGTCCGCCACCAGCCGTTGCGATTGCGGTTGCTAATGCCAGAGAGGCGATTCCCACAGCCGAACCAAGCAGAAAATCACGCACCCAGCCAACATGGCGAGTCAGTCCTAGAGCTTTTACACGTAAACCTTCAAGCCAGCGTGTGCAAAAGAGACCAGCCAGGAGCGCGGAGAAAAGAAAGATGAGCCTGAATATGAAATCTGAATAATAGCGACCAGGGGTGAAGGCCGGAACTAGTAAAAGGATTAACGCATAACCGATGCGGACGAGAGTGCTGACGATGTACATCGAGGCTACGAAAGCCAGGATGAAGATGATAAATCGCCAGCCGCTTCGCAAACGGCCCACATTGTTATAAAAGAAACTTTCGAGTTCCATACCTAAATGTCCGATAAACTTCTTCAGTTTGTCGTGCGGCCCATTTTGTCATACTCAGCCGAAAAGACGGCAGAGAAACTGAAGTTTGATTCTGACAGCTAGGCGCGACAAACTGAGGTTTGTCGAACAAAACGGCCCCTATGGTAGACTTTCAGCCACATCTATGATTTCAACGCAAAACAGCTCCAATCCTGAAGTGCCGAAGTTAATGACGCGGCGCCGCCGGATCTTGCTTTGGCTTTTGGGTCTCACAGTATTGCTACTACTTGGAATCATTGTCTCGCAACAACTGTGGCTTTGGACGGTCATTCAACCCGATACGGCGACTGACACGCTCGTCTTGTATGCTCTTTCAACTCTAAACTTTGTCGCATTTGTAGTCTTCTCGTTCATCTTCGTTCGTAACCTATTAAAGCTGCGTCGGGAAAGACGAGAGTTACAGCTTGGCTCGAAAATCAAATCGCGCCTGTTGGTTTATTTTGTGGCAATTAGCTTTCTTCCGATCACGGCGATGGCGGTGTTTTCTTATCTCTTTCTAAATCGCTCCCTCGAAAAATGGTTCAGCCCATTTCCCGAGGGTGTGGTCCAGGAAGCATGGGAAATCCATCAAGAATCTTTAGCAATACAGAACCAGAGCCTGCGGGAGACGGTCTCTCTGCTCGCGGCTGCATTGAACAGACAGAACGAAGTTGACCGGAGGGGAACCCTCAAGGAGGTGGTGTCAAACACTAATATCTCTGCAGCTGAGATCGTGAGTCCGTCAGGTGTTGTGGTGGAGCGAAGCAGGGCGCAGCTACCTGCGGGCGATCTCTCTGATTTGGAGCTTGAACTCGACAAAGCCCGTAGCAACAAGAGAATTTTTGAAGAGAGTTTGGATGGTCGCGGCTTCGATGTAGTGGCAGTTCAGCTCGCTGACGGCAATACACTGTTGGTAGCACCAGCTCGAAGGCCGGACACAAGTATCGGTGACTTAGTTGTAGATTCTCGCAGTGAGTATCAAAAGCTCGTTAGTAGGCAACGCCGTGTCCGCCTATTGGGAGTTTCCACGCTTGGATTGATGACGCTGATTCTGTTCTTCGTGTCCAGTTGGGTAGCAATCTATTTGGCTCGCGGTATTGCAACGCCCATTAAGGCCCTTGCTGAAGCTTCGGCCGAAATAGCGCGCGGCAATCTTTCTTATCGTGTGACTACTGCCGCAGAAGACGAATTGGCACTATTGGCCCATTCTTTTAATGAGATGACTGCCCAGTTAGAAGAGAATAGGCGTCGCATTGAAGCAGGGTCTGCTGAGCTGCGCGAGAAGAATTTGGCTCTTGAAGACCGGCGAAACTACATTGAGACGGTGTTGGAGTCGTTGACAACTGGAGTCATATCGCTTGATGAAGATGACCATGTGACTACGATTAATGCCGCTGCCGCACGGATGCTTCGCCTAAAAGGGCTACCATCGAGTAGAGCCAAGTTTGAAGAGTTAATTGGAGTTGATGATCGAGTCGTCATGGATCGGTTGCTTCGGAGGGCGCGGCGCGCTGGTCAGGCCATGGAGCAAATTCAGTTGGCGGGAGGAGGCTCGAACAGTACTGGTCCGCTACCTGTTGCTCTTACGGCGACTGCGCTGCGCAGCAGTTCTTCATCCTCAGGTCAAGGCGTTGTATTGGTGATCGAGGACCTATCCGAGTTGCTTTCGGCTCAGCGTGCTGCCGCTTGGAGTGAAGTAGCGCGGCGAATGGCGCATGAGATTAAGAACCCGCTGACTCCTATACAACTTTCCGCTGAACGAATAGCACGAAGTTACCGCCGCCGAGCTGATCTAAACGGCGAAGAAGTTTTCGATGATGCGCGAGTTGGAGCAGTAATAGATGAATGCACCGAGACAATCACCAGAGAGGTTCTGGGATTAAAGGCTATGGTTGATGAGTTTTCCCGTTTTGCTCGTTTACCCCCCGCGCGCTTGGAATCAACCAACCTTAACGACATCGTACGCCATGCAGTTGCCCTGTATGAGGATCGCCGCGATGGTGTGAAGATCGACACGAAGTTTGATCCTAACTTACCGAGCGCTTTGCTGGATTCTGAGCAATTGCGAAGAGTATTCGTTAACCTGATTGACAATGCGTTCGAAGCTCTAACAGGTGTTGAGGGAGAGAGAACAATCGCTATAACAACAAAACATGACAGCGCGCGAAATCTACTAATGGCGGAGGTCTCTGATACTGGGTCAGGAATTCCCCAATCAGCTTTCAAGCGACTGTTTCAACCCTATTTTTCGACTCGGGGGAATGGTACGGGACTCGGATTAGCAATCGTTCAACGAATTGTTATGGAACACCGAGGTCGTATTCGCGCTGAGATGAATGAACCACGCGGGGCAAGATTCAAAATAGAATTGCCTCTAGCCTAAGAACAATTGATGGCGGAATCGATACTCATAGTCGACGACGAACGCGGTATCCGCGATACCTTGCAAGGTGTTATGGAGGACGAAGGATTCGTTGCTGAGACGGTCGCAACGGGTGAGGAATGTCTCAAAGCAGTGGAACGCCGTGCCTTTAGCTGCATTCTTCTGGATGTGTGGTTACCAGGAATTGATGGTCTCGAGACTTTGACACGCCTGCGTTCGATGGGATCAGAAGCAGCCGTAGTAATCATTTCTGGGCATGGCTCTGTTGAAACTGCTGTCCGAGCCACAAAGCTAGGCGCCTTTGACTTCATCGAAAAACCATTATCAATCGAAAAGACGTTGCTTACAGTTCGAAATGCGTTGCGCCAACAGAAGTTGGAGTTAATAAATGCCGAGTTGGCCGCTGAGCTTGCCGGGAACCACATGATGGTCGGTGAGTCAGTGGCGATGCGTGCTCTTCGTAAACAGATTGCGGTTGTCGCGCCTACAGATGGTCGGGTCATGATTTTCGGCGAGTCAGGAACCGGAAAAGAACTGGTAGCTCGCGCGATTCATGCGCAATCCCGCCGGTCAGCTGGACCCTTTATTGAAGTAAATTCCGCCGCTATACCTGAGGAACTGATCGAGTCTGAACTCTTTGGCCATGTTAAGGGAGCTTTCACCGGCGCGACAGCGGCTAAAAAAGGTAAGTTCGAGTTGGCCGATGGTGCGACTCTGTTTCTTGATGAAGTTGGTGATATGAGCGCAAAAGTACAGGCTAAGGTCCTGCGAGTACTTGAGGAGCAGAGGTTTGAACCTGTCGGTAGCGGTACATCGATCAATGTGGATGTTAGGGTAATTGCCGCAACCAACAAACGTCTTGATGCCGAAATAGAGCTAGGCAACTTCCGAGCGGACCTGTTTTACCGTCTGAATGTGATTCCATTTGAGCTGCCACCGCTTCGCGAACGCCTGGAGGATGTTCCGTTATTGCTAGACCACTTCAATAGAACGTTTTCGACCGCCTATGGCAAAGAACCAAAGATTTTCAGTAACGAGGCAATCGACGAGCTAAAGAGTCATTCGTGGCCTGGGAATGTTCGTGAGTTGAAGAACACGATTGAGCGCGTCGTTATCATGCATCCTGGTATCAAAGTCACGGCCTCTGATCTCCCACCGCGTAGCAAGGAGGAGCCCCCGGCAGCCGCTTTCAGGTTCCCGTCCTTCAAAGAGGCAACGGATGCTTATCATCGCGATTTTATCCAACGAAAACTGGACGAGGCTGAAGGAAATGTTTCACGGGCTGCTGAGTTGATGGGTGTCGACCGCAGCCATCTTTACCGCCGCATGCGCGCTCTGGGAATCCAAATTCGCGGTGAGCGCTCCACAGTGTAACGATCTTTATTGGTCTACACGCGGTTAGCTACTGCATCTCGATAAATTGTCTTCGCATGATCAAAACTCTCGATGAACTCGGATACCGTCCCACATGGGCCGAAATTGATCTGAGTGCCCTCGCGGAAAACCTTCATGAAATCAGAAAGCACGTCGCTCGAGATGTGAAAATCATGGCTATTGTCAAAGCGGACGCGTACGGTCATGGCGCGGTTGAATGTGCTCGACGGCTCGCTAATGAAGGTGCCGACTGGTTTGGCGTTGCTTTGCCGGAAGAGGGAATAGAACTACGAGACGCCGGCATAACTAAACCTATTCTCTGTCTGGCGGGATTCTGGGAAGGTCAGGAGCGGGCCTGTCTCCAATATGGCCTTGTTCCGGTTTTGTATTGTCCGGAAGCAGTGGCAGCGTTGGACCGCGCCGCACAGGATGCCGGTGCTATAGCCGACCTACATGTCAAGATTGACACTGGAATGGGGCGGTTGGGTGTTCGATTCGATGATGCCGCCGAGTTCCTCCTAATGCTTAAAAGATTTCGACATATCCGTGTTGCAGGGTTGATGACTCACTTCGCCGCGGCGGATGATCCGTCATGCGATTCTCTCACCGGTGATCAGATCAAGCATTTTGAGGAAGTGTCTGATCTGTTTCGCGCTCACGGATATGAACCGAAATATCGCCATCTTGCTGGTTCGGCAGCTATTTACTCTCAGCCGCAAGCTTGGGGGAACATGGTCCGACCAGGTGGCATCCTTTACGGGCTATGGCGTGACATTCTTCGGGAGCGTGAGCAAGAGCCACAGTTACGCGGGGTGATGTCGCTGCGGTCCCGAATTACATTTCTGAAGTGGGTTCCGCAAGGCGATACGATCGGTTACGGTTGCACCTTTGAAGCCTCACGCCAGACACTTGTCGCTACATTACCGATCGGTTATCACGACGGTTATCTTCGCAGACTTTCGAACCGGGCCAATGTAATCGTAAGAGATGCTTTCGCTCCTGTGGTTGGCCGAATCTCGATGGATCTTACCTTGATCGACGTAACTGGAGTTGCCGGAGTTAAAGTTGGCGACGAAGTGACATTGCTCGGTAGTTCACGGGATCGAACTGGAAACAGGCATTTGCAAATTTCTGCGGAAGAGTTGGCGGGAATTGCAGGAACACTCTCGTATGAGGTCACGTGTGGTATAAGTCAAAGAGTGCCACGCCGTTATATTCCCTGAAACCCTTAAAGCACTCAATTAATGAAAAAGAATATTGGCGAAAAGGAATCCCCCAATGAAGAAACTTCTGAAGTTCCTCCTCGTTGCCAGTCTGTTTGTGGCGGCATTTGTTTTGGGCTTTATGGGTATCAACCCTAGTCCACATACTCCGCTCAAAGATTTAGCAAGTCTAGAAGCGCTAAAGGAGCGTTTTAATGAGGACAAGGGTGTTCCCCGAGTCATACTCCTGGTTTCGCCCACATGAACTGTCTGTTTGATTGGCGCCCGGCGGGTCCAAAACGATATTCTTAAAAAGTATCCGAAAGCTAAAATTCGAATATATGCGATTTGGTCTGCGATCATACCCACTGATGCGAGAGCAGCGTGGAATCTAACTGGGCGCCTGCTGCCTGATGCGAGAGTAGAACATTTCTGGGACGACAGCAGGGTTGCAGGAGAATGGTTTGCAAAGTTAGAGAGCCCGGATGAGAAGAATCCAGGAGTAATGTGGGATGCTTTTCTTGTATTCGGTCCGGACGCGCAGTGGAGTGATCAACCGAAGCCCAGGTTAAGTTTAGGCAATACTATCCGGGATGAGTTCGAAGAGTTGGAAAAGCATCTTGAAACCTATCTGAAAAATTAGGTTTGAGGATATTGGGCTGTGGTCTCTGGCGACACGGAGAGCATTTAATGACAGTGGTTCCAAAAGAAATTTCAGTGCCTGTGACGCTTCGGGATAGTGTTACAGCCCTGCTGTATTTGTCCACAAAGCCTCCTGACGCACAGACCACTCTAATCCTCGCGCATGGAGCGGGAGCAAATCAACTCAGCGGATTCATGCGGATGTTTGCTGCTGGCCTTGCTGAGCGGGATGTAAACGTACTCACATTTAACTTCCTTTATATTGAACAGGGGCGTCGCTCGCCCGACCCGAAGGCACGTCTGGAGTCGTGTTACCGTGCGGTGATTACGGCAGCACTTGAGCTTCCTAAAGTACGGGGCACTCGACTCATAATTGGCGGTAAGTCAATGGGTGGAAGGATCGGATCACAAGTCGCTGCGGCACCGTCTGATGAAGTGACAGACGCTGTCTCAGGTTTAGTGTTCTTGGGTTATCCACTACATCCACCGGGAAAACCTGAGCAGATGCGAGACAAGCATCTGAAAGAGATCCGTGCGCCGATGCTCTTTATTCAGGGTACCCGCGACGCGTTTGGTACGGCTGAAGAGATCCAGCTAGTCATTAACCGGCTGAAACTAAACGCCAGTCTTAAACCAATCGAAGGCGGAGATCACTCTTTTAAAGTTCCCAAGAGTTCTCCGATATCACAACAGCAGGTCTATGAGGACGCTATGTTGGCGACGGTCGAGTGGGTGGGCCAGTTAGAATGAGTGATGAGTGATAAGTAGAAGTCAAGAGCCAGAACTCAGAAGTCAGGAGCCCGGAGGGGATAGCCATAACTTCTTTCCAGAAACTACGCGCCACAATACCGATGGCTTTTAGCCTGGGAGCTTCAATTTCAGCAGAAGATGGCGGAACTGGGTTAGGCTAAAACTGAGCCTCCCTAAGCTGTGAAGCCATAGGGTATCCATACTGAAGCCAACTGCTACGATGCGCTAGAAAAAGAATTTCTGCTTCTCGCAACCACCTTCAGGTGGCCCGACGCTGGCTTCTACTCGTCACTCATCACTCATTACTCATCACTCCACCACGGGTGGTTTGCGCCGGAGCAGCGCAGCGATTACTACCCCACCCATAGTCCATCCGAGGACCTGATCGAGGGCTTCGCCAAAGAGGAACGAAGTGGGAAAACCGTACCAATTCCAATGACTCACACTGATTGACAACCATGCAAATACCCCGAATAGCGCAGCTATAGCTATTCCCTTGGACCATGTTATGCCTGCCAGCGAGAGCACCCACGCCAGAATAAAGGCTGCCAGGATGTTGCTAGCCAGTTCTGCCAATAACTGCCGGGGTGAAAGCGGTGTCCAACCCGTGGGATGGTAAACGAGTATTCCTATCGGACCCGCTTTGTATCTAGCTTCCCATGCTTGCTGCTCTTCGGCGGTGGGTTGCCTCGACATATCCATCCCGGGAAAGAAATAGAAACCCGGCTGCTGAATCTCGCGTTGCAAAGTGGGAAGGATGGCAGCCTCTGCAGGCAGGTTTTTGATCCCCATCTCGCCGAGCGGCAAAAGCATGTGAGAGATAGCACCCCACAAGAACACAACAACACCCCCGAGAACTCCTGCAATGAGAATTCGCTTCATACTGGTCCTCCAATCAAAAGTGAGTTATCGACCGAGCAAGTATCGCGAGAACATCTGTTCAGTCTATGTGACGCTATTTGACCTAAGGAGCTTTTTGGTTGCTGGCTCCTATGCTCCAAAAAAGCGTGAGATACCAATGGATAAACCGAACGCCCGTAAACTGAAATTTAGTGCTTCAGGATAGCTCAGCTACCAGCTGAATGCTTCTTTAAAATTGCTAAATGGTTGCAGGTAGTCCGTAGTCCGTTGTCATCGTCCACTAAATTGATGTAACTGACCACGGACCACTGACCACGGACTAATCCTTTATTACTTCAAACTCAAAATAGAGATCCTTGCCACGCAGTATAAAACACAAATACTGCTCCCAAAACTTGCGCGTGAACCTCAGCGCTGGCCAATGCTGGTCCAGATTAACAACAGATTGTAATCCCAGAACCCGCCATAGATTTGCCAGAGTAACGTAGGCTCGAACGGGCTTGAGCTTGATGTCCGTGTAAAAAGGGAAGTGACGATGTTTCGGATCAACCATGAAATAGTTGAATGTATAACTATTAAGATGATTGCGGTGCGTTGGATCAGCAGGCCAATCAGGATTCGAATAATGGGGCGTGATGATCTTTATTCTGCCACCATGTTTGGTGAGCCGGTACAACTCCGTAACAAACGCAAGTACATCAGGAACGTGCTCGATAACGTGAGTACCAATGACTTCGTCAAACTCGTCGTCGGGAAAGGGATAGGGGGTAACACCAAGATCATGAATAACGTCGGCATCCGTCGCTGAGTTGTAGTCCAATCCCACGGCGCCTGGATGCTTGTTGCGCCCGCAACCAACATCAAGGATTTTTCTAGTGTTGTTCATGACTCGTCGGTTTTTTTCGCGCTCAACCCCGGACGTATGCCTCCGAGATGATAAGCCGTGTGTACCAGAACCGCGAGTGCGCCGGAGATGTCCTCTTTGTCTCCCCAGTCCTGACTGGTCCGAAACGTAGATAGCACTCTTTCGTAGCTTTCAAGCGGTGTGGCGCATCCTGTTAGGTTGCGTCTCGAGTATCACATTCGGTGTAGCGCATCCTGTCAAGTTGCGTCTCGGATATCACCAACGAACGTCAATCTTTTAGCAGAGAGTCTTCGGTGTAATTGGCTCGGCGAACGGAGATGAGAATGTATTTGAGAACCCACATACTGGACCTCACGCGCGAGCCCAACCGGCATCTATCATTTGAACAAGGCATCGATTTTTGTCTGGGTGCTCCATTGGCACGTATGGAAGCCCAGATTGCCATCAACACCTTATTGCAAAAAATGCCTAACCTGAAATTGAAACGGTCATCGGAGTCATTGAAATGGAGTAGAGGTTTGATCTTGCGTGGCCTAGAAGTGCGCCAGTTACATTTTAGGTTTTATCTATCCGTTTACCTGACATACCGTCAACCGATTTCTGTACCAACTCACGCAAGACGTTTAGATCGACATCCGCCAGCCTCCTAATATACAGACATGACTTTCCCGTCTTATGTTTGCCCAGTCTTTTCATCAGATCAGGATGGAATGAAAAACCTGACATGATGTACAAGGTCAAATCATTCTTCCGTGGTGAGAAGCCAGTCACCATCCATTCTCCCTCTCGTCCGCTTTCGTATTTATAGTGATAGCGTCCGAACCCGACTATACTGGCCCCCCACATTTCTGGCTTCGCGTCGGTCACTTCAGACATCA
>CAZNPP010000024.1:0-41049 GCA_964574785.1 uncultured Chloracidobacterium sp.
GTGATCCACTAAACCACACAAAATTACACGAATGAGAATTCATAAGACTTGAGGACTCACAGCACTTAGATTTTTTCACAGCTTCTCAGCTTCGACCTAACTCCACGACCCCCACCTTTTTATTTCTCTCGCTTCAACAAACCCCGAACTCCAAAGGTGAGGCGTGTGTCACAACGGGAGAAACACAGAATAGTGGGAACTGGTTTTAGGCTGAAATTGAGACACCCTAAACTGAAAGTTTAGGGTATCCATAATAAAGCCTATGCTACTGCTACGATCTCCAAGAATGAGTTTCTTATTCTCGCAACCGCGCGCAGGCGGTCCTACGCTGTCTTCTGGCTCCTGACTTCTGGCTCACCAAACTCACAGCTTTTTGACACCTCTCATATTTACTTGGCGCGTTCTATGTATCGTCCTTCAGCGGGGTCGACACGAATGCGGTCCCCTTCATTGATGAAGGGAGGCACTTGAATGGTAACTCCGTTCTCAAGAGTCGCTGGCTTGTTGACGTTGGAAACGGTTGCGCCCTTAAGCGTCGGCTCGGTTCGAACGACATTGAGTTCCATTGAGGGGGGCAACTCAACTCCTATGGGCGAGCCTTCGTAAAACTCTACTTGGATCTTCAGCCCTGGGATTAGCCACTGAGCCGCATCACCCAGGTCTTCCTCGCCAAGAGCCACCTGTTCATAATTCTCAGTGTTCATGAAATGGTGATGAGAACCATCCGAGTATAGGTATTCCATTTCATGCTGCTCCAATGAAGCCCGCTCGACGCTGTCGGCGGAGCGAAAGCGATGCTCAAAAGAAGAACCGGTAAGAATATTGCGCAATTTGGTTTGGACCATAGCCCGGAGATTTCCGGGAGTATGATGGCGAAAATCGATAACTCTACAGGGCTGTCCATCAAAGACAATAACCATACCGCGTCTAATCTGAGTTGCTTGAATAGCCATGTTTTGGTTGCACTCCGCTAAAATTTTAAGTCTGAAATCCCCGATTCGAAGTGACTTGGAGATCTCCATGAGTGTTCACTTAAAGAAGAACCCGAGTGGGGCGCCTTGGCAAACTGCGTAGTCTAGCTACACGTGTATGTTTTTGTCCAGTTCGGGGATGGATGGAGATGGAGATGATGGAGATGGATGGCGAATAGGACAGTCTGGTGAGGTTGCTAAGCAAACGAGGGTTCGCCCAAAAGGCAGTTATAGTCAGCAGACCTGTCACCAAAAGGAAAGATTATGGATTGGAACTGCATCGGTGGCGAGCAATGAAGATATAGAGGGTTGGCGTGGCTGGAGCGCTGAGTTGAGTACCAAAAGTTTTTACGAGAACGGATTTTTACCGAACTGGGAGCAGCGCCTGCGTCGCTTGTCCTTACTTTGGCGTCAATTGATTGCTTGATGGATGCAATGACCTTTGGCTAGACAAATACTGTTCCGACAGAACTCTGGAATACAAAAAGGCGACCAATCCAAACCTTATGGTTTAGAAGTCAGCCGCCTTTTGGAGGAGCCCACCTACCTCGTCTTAATTCACGCCTCTATCTTAATTAGGTTCCATTAATTCATGCAGCACGAGTTCGGGGTACTCGGCGCAACCGAGCCACACGTTCCAGCCACAACTGTGCCTCTTCATAACGGGGAAACCTTCGCTCGTCTAAACGAAATGCGCTCGTGTGATAATAGCGCCTGCCTTTTATCAGCCGAGCCGGATGCTTAATATGAAGCATTTCATGATAAAGAATGTATTCTACAAACCACTCTGGTACTTCTTGAGAATCAAGCGTTTTGCTGATCGTGATCGTATCGTGAACTCGGTCATGATGTCCCAAGATGCTGCGAGTTTTTCGCCGCGACCAGGTAATCGTTGGCTTCTCCAGCTCTCCTCCAAAGTACTTGCGATTCAACTTGGCAAACATTCTTTCAAGATCATAAACCTCCCCTTGCGCTGACGAAACGACTTTACGGCCCCTTCTGCGGCGAGCAATATCTGACGACCGCATCACATCAGGGCTAATAGAATAATCTCTGTAAGTACGATCATGAATATCGGGAGGTCTCTTTCCTAGGAGCCTGGCGACGAGAATGAATGCCAAAGCTCGCAAAATATCCGGCGGACTATCCTTGCAGATGTCGGATAACCTGACGTAAACCCGTCCTGACCGGAGGCGAATGGTATGATGTAAGCCCGCGTATGGATAAAAACGCACTTCAATCTGGGGCACAGGACGGTTTCCACCCAGATGCCTGAAAGCTTCGACAAAAACCCTTTTTAGATCATTCATAGACAATTCTCCCGATGCTCGGGACTTCATTTTGATGCGCGCCTGTTGGGCAGAAGGAAGGAAACCTTTAGCTCGCAGATTCAACCATGAGCTACCCAAATAACACAGAATCGAGTCCGACCATCTTAAGTACGTGGTTCCCAGAACGTCAATTGATTTCCAACCGTTTCCTCTAACCCATTGAGTCGCAAGAGGATTGCCGTGACACTTGGAAGACCCTCAAGAAAGGTTCTTAGGCCCAGGTCTACAAGCTCCACCGGCACAACAACTTGGATGCTATCCTAGAAACCGCTTCAATGTTTTAGCTCTAAGTAGTTGGTTCGTCTGGAATTACGCTGACCAAGGAAAGACCCTTGGTTTGCAGGCCTGTTTTTGATCCTTTATACTGCGCCATGTTTTAGCCGTCCCTCGGTGTGGGAAAGTTTGTGAAACGTTAGATCTAGCAGGAATTAAATGCCCCGTTCCAACCCTAACCTCAAAAGTGATTTGGATTCGCGTGCCCAGGCAGTTCTAGCAGCAATCATTAAGGAACATCTGGTAACCGGCGAGGCAGTGGGCTCACGCGTACTCTCTAACCGCTTCTCTCATGGCTATGGTTGGAGCCCCGCAACAATTCGCAGCGTGATGGTCCAACTCGAAGAAGCCGGATTGGTGGAGCAACCGCACACTTCAGCCGGCCGAATACCTACTGATAAGGGGTATCGTTATTACGTTGACAACCTGCTTGGCAAGACTCGGCTGTCCAAGGCCGACGTTAACGCAATCCAGAGTTTTTTCTCTCCCAGCGGCTCAGATTCACCTCAATCACCTGACCGTCTGATGGAAGGGACGTCTCACCTACTTTCGGCTCTATCAGATAACGTGGGGATTGTGGTGTCACCCTCACTGGCTGAGAACCAACTGAAACACATCGAGTTCGTTCAGCTATCCGACATGAGGATCCTGGTAATTCTTGTCTCAACCTCAAACATCATTCATAACAAGATTATCCGGGTTGAAGATAATCTCGCTCAGGACGAGTTGGAACGGACGGCTCGCTATCTGAACAGCGAATTTAGTGGGAAAAGCCTGCTTGCAATCCGCGCCGAAACTCTTGAGCTGATGAGGGAAGAGAAGGCTCTTTATGATAGGCTGCTGCGCAACGCGATACTGCTTTGTAATATGAGTTTGGAGGGTGAAGAAGCTAGTTCAGCCGAAGTCTATGTCGACGGCGCCTCGAACATCCTTACGAAACCTGATTTTGTTGACGTTGAAAGGATGCGAGAGCTGTTCCGGACCTTTGAAGAGAAATCTCGGCTAGTCAAAATCTTGAACGAGTGTGTCTCTCGTGACCAGATGCATTTCCCCGGTGAGGTGCATGTTGTTATCGGTCGCGAACATGCAACCCCATTCATGCAGAATTGTGCTTTGATCACAGCTCCCTATCGAATTGGTTCGAGTGATAGCATCGGTACATTGGGTGTTGTAGGCCCGATGAGAATTGAGTATTCCCGTATGATGGCTATGGTAAACTACATGGCGCGCTTAATCGAACGGCGTCTAAGTGAAGAAGCACCCTTGATAGCATGAGAAACGTAAGCATGTGTCGGTACGGCGGACTTTACCCTCATGGCCTCAGATAAAAAAGGAAACAAGTTGAACAGAATTCCCGTCCGCTTCCTTGATCCGAGCTCAGATACCGACGCTTCCAACGACGAATCATCGGAGACGCAAAGTTTGGACTCAGACACTTTTGAATCCGAGCAGACAGCGGAACCTGCGTACGATCTGGCCAGCGAGGGTCTAGACGAGCGTCAGCAGGTCACAGAGAATGAAGCATCGGAGACTGTTCCAGTTTCAACGCCAGAAGGCGGAGGTCCCGAAATCGCCGAATTGGTGGCCACCAGGGCGGAACTCAGACGAGTGGAATCCGAGGTGGCGGAACTTAAGGATCGGTTAGCGCGCCGGCAAGCGGAATTTGAGAATTATCGCAAACGTGTCGAGCGCGAACGTGCTGAAACCTACGATAGAGTTGTTGCAGATTTAGCAGCCAAGTTGTTGCCGGTGGTTGATAATCTGAAGCGAGCACTGGATGCCGAAGCTTCTGTTGAGGCTGCTGAATCTGATGAGTTTCGGCACTTCTTGAGTGGTGTCGACCTAATCTATAGGCAGTTAAGCGGAGTCCTTGATGCCTTAGGAGTGAAGTCAATTTCCGCAGTCGGTGAACACTTTAATCCTCACCTTCACGAAGCAGTTCTAACCGAACCCACTGAAGAATACGAACCTGACACAGTCATTCAAGAGATTGTTCGCGGATATATGCTGGGAGACAAACTCATTAGGCCTTCTTTAGTGAAAGTTGCGGTGAAAAAATAGAGCATCTGGTCTATTTACAACAATGCACGAAGTGCAGGTAAACCATGAGTAAAGCTATCGGAATTGATCTTGGTACCACGAACTGCTGCGTGTCAGTCTTGGAGGGCGGCGCCGTTCAGATCGTGCCCAATAAAGAGGGCGGCCGGACTACACCGAGTGTTGTTGGTTTCACTGAAAAGGGAGAGCGTCTAGTTGGCCAGATCGCTAAACGACAGGCTGTCACAAATGCCGCCAACACCGTATTTGCTGTCAAGCGACTAATTGGTCGTAAATTTGCTTCCCCCGAGGTTCGGCGGATGAGTGAAACCTCGCCCTTTGAGATTGTTGACTCCCCCAATGGTGACGCGCGGGTGCGAGTTCTTGGACGAAGCTATAGCCCACCTGAACTATCGGGGATCGTTCTTCAAAGATTAAAGGCGGCTGCCGAGGATTTTTTGGGGGAGCCCGTTACGAATGCAATCATTACAGTCCCAGCCTATTTTGATGATACACAGCGGCAAGCTACGAAGGACGCAGGTCGCATTGCCGGGCTTCAGGTTGAGCGCATTATTAATGAGCCTACGGCTGCAGCTCTTGCCTACGGACTGGGGAAGTCGGAAGTTGAGCGTATCGCGGTGTATGACCTTGGTGGCGGCACTTTCGACATCTCCATCCTTGAGATGAATGCCGGGGTCTTCGAGGTATTGTCGACTTCGGGAAACACCTTCCTAGGTGGCGAGGATTTTGATGAGCGAATAATGAACTGGATGGCGGACCAGTTTCTTGCTGACAGCGGTATCGATCTGCGGCAGGATCGGCTTGCGCTTCAGCGCCTTAAGGAGGTGGCTGAACGAGCAAAGTGTGAGCTTTCTTCATCAGATGAAACAAACATTAATCTTCCATTTATTGCTGCTGATGCTACGGGTCCAAAACACTTTAATAAGGTGATGACTCGAGCTCAATTTGAAATGTTGGTCACTGACCTGATTGAGCAAACTGTTGAGCCTTGCCAAAATGCCTTGAAGGACGCCAAGTTAAGTGCTGGCGATATTGATAAGGTGATTTTGGTAGGTGGTCAAACCCGTTCTCCCATCGTTGAGCGAACAGTAGAGCGAATCTTTGGGAAAAAACCATCGTCTGAGATTAATCCAGACGAAGTCGTTGCGATGGGCGCTGCTATTCAAGGCGGGGTGTTAAGCGGCGAGGTTAAAGATATTGTCCTCTTGGATGTCCTGCCGCTTAGCCTTGGGTTGGAAACAAGAGGCGGACTATTTACCAAAATAATTGAACGAAATTCAACGATACCGCTCAGAAATAGTTTGACGTTTACAACTGTTGTGGATAACCAGTCATCAGTAGAAATTCATATTCTGCAGGGAGAAAGGGAGGTTGCTCAGGGGAATCGTTCCCTCGGAAAGTTCGAATTGGTAGGCATTCCACCAAGTCCACGCGGGGTTCCACAAATAGAGGTCTCATTTGAGGTTGACGCGAACGGAATTGTTTCGGTGTCGGCGCAGGACAAGGCTACGGGAAGTGCACAGCAAATGCGTATTACCCCAACCTCGGGTTTGCCTCCTGACGAGATCGAACGATTGATTGCGGAGGCCGAAAGTTCTGCCGAAGCCGATCGTAGCGCAAAGCAGCTTGTGATACTCCGTAATAAATTGGAAACTCTGCTGCGAAATACACAGAAGTCATTTGCAAAGTTTGGCGGACTGCTTTCTGAAAATGATCAGGAGAGCGCTGAACGTTTGTTTATCGAAAGTGAAAAGGCTGTAAAGGCAGATGAGCTCGAGGATATAAACCGTGCTTTAACAGGACTCGAGAATATCGCTGCCCAACTCACTGCAGCCATGATGAACCCAGCCAATGAGAGCTTGCCATCCGGGGTTGAAGAACCGCGTTAGATTCACTATGTTCCACGTCCTCTCGCTTCTACAAATAAATAGTTGACAATGGGTCTCAATGAGTAAACGAGATTATTACGAAGTTTTGAGTGTTAGCCGCACGGCGACGGATCAGGAAATTAAGAGCGCCTACCGACGGCTGGCCATGCGGTACCACCCGGATAAGAACCCGAACGACTCTTCAGCCGAAGAGAAGTTTAAGGAGGCGGCTGAAGCATACAGTGTTCTTGCCGATACTGAGCAGCGACGGCGTTATGATCGCTTTGGCCATGCTGGTGTCTCCGGTAGCACTGGACCGGGCTGGGGTGCTCCTGGCTTTGGTGGTATTGAGGATATCCTTGGAGATCTATTCGGATTTGGAGATGTATTCGGTGGAGCACGTGCGGGTACTCGCCGGAGCGGGGCTCAGCGGGGTGCAGATCTCCGATACGACCTGGAGATTACTCTCGAACAGGCAGCTATCGGTATGACAGCTCAACTGCGAATCCCTCGTCTGGAAACCTGTGAATCCTGCGACGGAAAAGGAACTGCCCCTGGTACTCAACCTGAGTCCTGTCAAACTTGCGGTGGAACGGGTCAGGTTCGTTACCAACAAGGTTTCTTTTCCGTAGCACGAACCTGCCACAATTGTCGGGGATTTGGTCGTGTCATCAAGGACCCATGCACCAAATGTCGCGGGACAGGCCGCATCGAACGCGAAAAGCAGATGGAAGTTAAAATTCCAGCCGGAGTAGAAACCGGCTCTCGCTTGCGGGTGCAGGGTGAAGGTGAGTCTGGAACTTTTGGTGGCCCTTCGGGTGATCTATACGTAGTGATTCACGTAGCCGAGCACGAGCAGTTTGAGCGCCAGGGCAGCAATCTCTATGCATCAGTGCCAATAACCTTTGCTCAAGCGGCCTTGGGAGCCGAAATTGCCGTAAAAACCCTTGAGAGCGAGGAGAAGCTTAAAATTCCCATGGCTACCCAAACAGGTACCGTATTCCGTCTTAAGGGCAAAGGTATGCCAGTTCTGGGAGGTCGCGGGCGCGGTGATCTGTTTGTTTCAGTCACAGTTGTCACTCCAACCTCACTAACTCGGGAACAAAGAAAACTCCTGGAACAGCTTGCGGTGGTGGAGAACAAAGATCTTGAGGACAAGGGCCTTGTGGACAAGGTGCGTGACATCTTTAGTTAGGTCCTACAAACGATAACGAACGCCGGCCTGGCGTAGTGACTCCTCCTGACAATCAACATTACCAAGTCGAAGGCTCACATCCGCGTTCAGATCTAGTCCTGCCAGTTCCCCGGAGGTCAGTCGTGCGGTCCCGGCAGCGGCTATCATTGCAGCGTTGTCTGTAGAGAGATGTCGCGAAGGAAAATAGACTGGAATCTTCATTCGGTTAGCCGCTGTTCTAGATGCTTGTCGCAGGGGTTCGTTGCAGGCGACGCCTCCGGCTACTATCAGCGTGCGCGGATGGAAATCTTTCGCCACTCGTTCCATCGTTCCCACTAATGAACGAACTACGACGTCCTGAAAACTTGCGGCAACGTCCTTGATTCCTTGAGAGGGTTCCTTATTATCTCTTACTGCCTCCAGTTGAGTTTCTCGAACATACTTTGTTACTGCTGTTTTCAGCCCACTAAAACTGAAATCAGGGGAACCGTCACCCATCCGAGGAACAGCAAAACTCACAGCACGTGGATTACCTTGAGCCGCCAGTCGTTCAATGATAGGACCACCCGGATAGCCTAATCCCAACATCTTAGCTACCTTATCGAAGGCTTCGCCTGCGGCATCATCCCTTGTCCGAGCCACTACCTTGTATTTTCCCGGTTCGGGAATGAAGAAAAGATTTGTATGTCCACCGGAAACTATCAAAGCAAGTGCAGGATATTGGATAGGGGGATTCTCGAACGCCACAGAGTAGATATGGCCTTCGATGTGATTTACTCCCACTAAGGGTTTCTTGGCAGCATAGGCAATGGCTTTTGCGTAAGAGACTCCGACTAGCAATGATCCTACCAATCCTGGACCTGCGGTCACAGCAATGCCATCCATGTCGCCTATTTCTAGGTTAGCGCGTGAAAGAGCTTCTCGAACTGTTGGGACTATCTTGTCGAGGTGCTCTCGCGACGCCAGTTCAGGTACAACTCCCCCAAAGGGTTCGTGAGTCTTAACCTGAGACGCAATCACAGAGGAGATCATCTCGCGCCCATCTTTCACGACGGCTGCAGCTGTCTCATCACACGATGTCTCAATTCCCAGTACGATCATAGTTACAGAGTGTACCAATGCTTAAGCAGGTTTGCTAAATATGTACAACAAACTCAGTTGACCTTGTAGAAGCTAAGTGCAGAGTCTCCTTGCTTCAGAACGCGACGTCTTTCTATGCCGCCTATCAAGTCTTTTAGAGGATTCTTGCTGTCGTGCTCAACAATTAGCAGACCATCTTCTGCAAAGAACAGAGGAGTGTGAGCTCCTAACAATTCAAGCACACTTAGATAGTCAGAAGTGTAAGGAGGATCAAAAAAGATCAAATCCCATTGCCCAAGATCTTGGCGAGTCATGTCTCTCAAAAACTCTGCTGCTGGAATTTGAATGATTCTTGACTGGTCCTTTCCGACTGAACACAAGTCCAAATTCGCCTGTATTAGATTGCAAGCCTTTCGTGACTGCTCTACAAATGTTACTTGAGTAGCCCCTCGCGACAGAGCTTCAATTCCAACGGCGCCCGTACCTGCGCAAAGATCCAGGAACCGAGACCCTGGGACGCGCGCAGCGACTACGTTAAAGAGTGTCTCTCTGAGTCGATCTGACGTTGGTCGGATCCGCATAGAGGCAGGGCTCTTCAGCTTTCTGCCGCGGTATCTGCCTGCAATGACTCGCAAAGGAATTTGATTATCCGACCGCTGCCAGTCCGAATCTCTCATCCGACTGGACTTGTTTGATCATTCTTGAGGTTATGGGCGATTTCCTGGAAAGATAAAACTCAGCCTCTTGTCGAGCGTTTGCAAGTATCTCCTGATCGCGAACAAGATTACCCAGCCGGAATTCGGGGATACCTGCCTGCCTGGTGCCCAATACTTCTCCTGGGCCGCGAAGTTCAAGATCCTTTTCAGCAATGATGAAGCCGTCGTTAGTTTGGGCCATGATGCCAAGACGCTCTTGAGCTATATTTGTTTTCTTGTCAGAGGTCAAAAGAATGCAGTAGCTCTTATCTGCACCACGTCCAACTCGGCCGCGCAATTGGTGAAGCTGAGAAAGACCGAATCGTTCCGCATGCTCAACGATCATCACCGATGCGTTAGGAACATCGACGCCTACTTCAATAACGGTTGTGGAGACCAGGATCTGGATTTTTCCTGCAACAAAGTCCCGCATGATTTCTTCCTTCTCGGCTGGCTTCATTCTTCCGTGAACCAGTCCTACTGAGAAACGGGGAAAGACCTGGTCCCTCAGGTACTCATATCTTCTTGTGGCATCTTTAAGGTCCATCTTCTCTGATTCCTCGACTAGAGGATAGACCACGTAGACTTGGCGTCCCGCCTTTACCTCTTGAGCGATAAGTCGTTTCACCTCTTGGCGCTGATCCTCGCCAAATACTCGTGTTTCGACAGGCTTTCGCCCGGGAGGCAGCTCATCTATAACTGAGACATCAAGGTCTCCGTAAACGGTCATCGCCAATGATCTCGGAATCGGGGTAGCTGTTAGGATAAGCACATCAGGATTGAAACCTCTTGCCCTAAGCTCGGCACGCTGAAGAACACCAAAGCGATGTTGCTCATCAATGACTGCCAATCCAAGCTTCTTGAAAGCCACGGACTCTTGTATCAAGGCATGGGTACCAATACAGGCATTGATATGACCTGAAGAGAGATCTTCGCGAAGGCGTCGTTTCTCCGAAGTTTTAAGGGAGCCTGTAAGTAACTCCACTCGATACGGGCTTTTAGCAAGAAGGTTTTTGATGTTGCGAGCATGCTGTTCAGCAAGAATCTCGGTGGGTGCCATTAATGCTGTTTGATAGCCGTTCTCCATTGCGGCAAGCATGGCGATAACAGCTACGATGGTTTTCCCACTCCCAACGTCTCCCTGGAGTAAGCGGTTCATGGGAGCATTAGACTCCATATCACGAAAGATTGTAGCTACTGCGTGTCTTTGAGCCTTTGTTAGCTTAAATGGCAGTATGGCTGCTATCGATTTCTTGACTTTGTCATCAATCTTTAAAGTTGCACCTTTCACTTCCTTGATTCGTTCTCCCCTTCTCAACAACATCCCGAAAGTTAACCAGAAGAACTCCTCAAAGATGAGTCGCAGATGAGCGGTACTTCGCTGCTTCTCAAGTTCGTTTAACTCCGCATTATCGGAAGGAAAGTGAACCTCGCGAAATGCTTGGGCTCGTCCGATTAGGCGCTGACGGTCCCGTAAGTCAGGAGGCAGGGTTTCACTGATGTCATTATCGGATATTGATCGAAGCACCGAATGGATAATTCCTCTCAGTTGTTTTGAGGAAAAGTCCCCAATCTTCCGATAGATCGGAACCAGACGTCCGACATGAATTGCGGCGGTTGCTGGATCAGCTTCAAAGTCCAAGTCGTCTTCAGAAGAGTTCTCGAGGTTGGAATTCGCGTCTGAGATCGAATGCAAGTCCGCCAATTCTTTGCCGGGGAGTACCTCTAACTCTTCGGCTGGCTTGTGAACGCGCAAGGCAAAAGTTTGGCGACGTTTGTCCCATTCCCAACGACCGTAAGCTACAAACCGAGTACCTCGTGCAAACCTTTTGCCGTAGTACTCAATTATCTCTTTGGCATGTGAGCCAGATACAAACCACCAGACCAGCACGGGTCGTCCGGTTCTGTACTTGTCGGTTGCCGAGATCTCGAAAATGAACAGCTTGGGGCTTCCAAAGGCTCGCTTCTTTCCAACTTGGTAACCGCCGCTAACCTTTGCATAAAGCTCGAGAGAGGCTTCCGATCCCTCGCGTAGATCTCGAATGGTGGTAAAGTTCGATCGGTCTTCATAACGCGTTGGGAGGTAGTTCAGGAGATCTTCAACCGTGACTTCCTCTGAATGCCTCTTTCCCGCGAACTCGGTCAATGCTAAAGCGAGTTTGCGTGAAGTCGTTTGTCCAATGCGAGGAATACCAAGTTTGGAGAGGTCGCTTATTGCGGTTGTGAGTGTAATGGACGATTGCATTGGTGAACTACTATAGCGTATCCCCGGAACTGAAAGTAACCGAACTACTGGCGAAAACAGCTACTCAGCGTGGATATCAGTTAGGAGTAGTCCAGAAAGTGGTTAGATTTCAGACGAAATCCTATAATCCATCATTCCCCTGCAACGCGAAAAAGTCGATTCGAGTAGGGGAAGGCTTCTCCAGTTGATAAATAAGGATGATGGGAATGTCGTCAGAAGGGTTTTCCGATTTCTCTTTCGAACGTCTGCGGGACCTGCGGCAAGGGCTGTTGCAGTTGCATAAACTTTTGTTAGAGACCGAACGCAGAACATATGAGCGCTCGCGCGGCAGGATCAGTAATAGCTATGAATATCTTCAGTTAGTGATGCGGGATCCCTGGTTTGCATGGCTTCATTCTTTATCTGAACTGATCGTCCAGATTGATGAGTTGTTTGATGCTGAAGAACCAATGCCACAGTCCTCTGCTCTCGCATTAATTGACCAGATTCGCGATCTGCTTTCCCCTTCGGAGACAGGAGTTGGTTTCCAAAGGAAGTATTTTGAAGCTTTACAACAATCCGCGGACGTTGTTCTCACGCATTCACGACTCATCAGATTACTAGGAAGGAGATCCAACCGCGAAGGTGAGGTACACTAAACTGGTTATTGCCCGCAGTATTGATCGAAGGCGGTCGTTAGTTCTCGAGCTATTTGTGCTGGATCCTTACCTTCAATCTGATGACGCTCCAACATGTACAGGGGCTTTCCCTCCCTAAGCAAAGCAATTGAAGGGGAGGAGGCCGGATAACCTGCAAGATACTCCCGTGCGCGTTTTGTTGCTTCAATGTCCGCTCCAGCGAACACGGTTACGATCTTGTTTGGCCGTTGAGCATGCTGAAGCGCCAATGCCACTCCCGGTCGAGCTCTACCCGCTGCGCACCCACAGATAGAGTTCACAACCAGCATTACGGTCTCGCTAGTGTGTGCCAAAGCGTTATCTACAGCTTCAGCAGATTTTAGTTCGAGAACTCCCAATCGGGTAAGTTCCTCCCGCATAGGTTTGATCATGATTTCAGGATAAGGCATAGCACCACCTCAAAGTCTTGAATTCTTTTAATTTGAGATCGCAATCCTCCTTGGTTCATCTCCATCACCCGAGATAGTTACTCTCCAAACGGATTCGGGCAAGGGATAATCACCAAGGTTCTCAGGCCACTCAATAACTACAATAGCTTGGCTGTCGGCAATTATCTCATCTAGACCTATCGTTTGAGCCACAGAATTCTTTTTTTCAAGTCGATAGAGGTCTATATGATATAGCGGTAGACGACCTCGATGATAGTTGACCAGTGTAAAAGATGGGCTTGTTACCTCCTTAGGATCTATTCCTAAGGCCGTTGCCAAACCTTTAACAAATACCGTCTTTCCCGCACCGAGTGGACCACTGAGCAAGAAGATTTCGCCACCTGTTAAATATTCTCCAACGGTCTTGCCAAAGTCCGAGGTTTCTTCTGCTTTGAATGACAAGCATTCACGGGCTGGGACCTTTTTGTTCGCGCCGGTTTTGGTAGTCAAGGCTGCTCACCCTCGCGATCTAAGTAACGAATGGCTTTTCCAATGTGCTGGCGAATATCCGAGGCAACCATTGCACGCACGCCAACCTTCCTTGCTGCCATGTCTCCGGCAAGCCCTCCGATATAGAGTGCAGCTATGGTAGCCGCTAAAGCATCTCTATTATCACTTGAAGCAAAACTTTGTGCTAAAAAGCCAGCAATGAGTCCCGTTAAGGTATCCCCCGACCCAGCCGTGCCAAGTCCTGGATTGCCGGTCGGATTTACGAAGACGCGACCGTCGGGTGCTCCAATTAAAGATCGGGAACCTTTCAATAGCAGAATCACGTTGTGACGAGTAGCGAAGCTGCGCACAGCCGACACGCGGTCTGACAAGATAGCTTTGTCTGAAGTACCCATTAGACGAAGCATTTCTCCCGGATGCGGTGTAAGAACTAGCGGACTTTCTTTCGTGCCTCTCAGTGAGTCCGGCCAAGGAGCCAGGCAATTCAATCCGTCTGCATCGATGACAATTGGAATTGTGCGGCGTTCAACTACTAACTGGACCAAATGATGCGTGCGTTCATCCTCAGAGGTCAGCCCTGGGCCTATGGCAAGAACGGTCGCTTTTGAAGCAAGACCCAGGATGTGATCGAGTGCTTCGTCACTTACCGCTCCCCTATCAGTTTCTGCGAGTGCAGTAGTGATTATCTCAGGCATAGCGCTGCATGCAACTGGTACTTGGGACGAGGCAGGCGTTGCAATGGTGACGAGTCCAGCGCCGGATCTAATTGCGGAATTGCCGCAGAGCACGGCTGCACCTGTGTAACCGCGAGACCCCCCTACAACAAGCACATGACCGTGACTGTTCTTGTAAGAACCGAAAGTGTAGCGACTTTGGCGGAGCCACTTACCGGCATCTTCCTCCTCAACAAGAAATAGTTCGGAGTTCAGCGATTCTATCAGAGTTGGTGGCGAGCCGATGTTCGCAACTACGAGTCTGCCACAGAATTGAGACGCAGGAGGTAGGACGTTTGCTGGTTTGGGTGCGGTAAAAGTAATAGTTAGATCAGCTCGAACAGTTTCACCAAGTATTTCAGAGGAGTCGGCATTTAACCCCGAAGGGATATCGATCGAGACCAGAAGTGGTTTCAATCTCGAGGAAGATCGTAATTTCGCGATACGCGACAGATGCTGAACAACTCGTTCATCGATACCTTCCAGTGGTCTGCTCAACCCTGTACCGAACAAAGCGTCAACAACAAGATCATAGTTCTGGTGCGTTAGTAGGATCTGCTCCCAGGAATCGATATCTTCACATTCGGTGAAAGCTAGCCTCGCGGCCGCAGAGGATCTTGAGAGACCCTCCAGGATCTCAAGGTTCGTTCTTGCATCACCTTTGCTCTCGCTGAGCTTTCCAAGGAGAGTGACATCTGTTTCAACACCAGATCGCCAAAGCATTCGCGCAAGAGCCGCTCCATCCCCTCCATTATTACCTTTGCCACAGAGCACCCATGCCCTTTTCCTAACTAGCTTGTCGCGAAAGTAAGAGGCTATCGCCCGGAAGCAAGCCGCGGCCGCAGCTTCCATTAAGAGTACAGATGGAGTGTCATATTCCTCGACAGTGAGGCGGTCAATTTGCCGCATTTGCTGAGTTGAGATAATGGGTTGCACATGAGGATGATACGGAGAGGCGTTTAGGTCGGTCAATGAGAAGCCCGAGAAATAGAAATAGCGGCCCCTTTTGCTCCCCGCCGGTTTGCCGCTGCACCAACCATTCCGTTTTCCAGGATGCCTACTGTATAGACCTAATGTTAACGATACTCCAGAAAAAACTTTCTCGGGGCCGAATTATGGCTCTCGCATCCGGAACATCCTCAGTATTCTTCCGCTGACCTGAGTAGCTTCGGACACTCCAAAAGCTGAAGATACGGCAAAGTAAGTAACTCCATAGCTACCCAAAACGAGAATTGCCACCGGAAGGGGATGTAGGGGGCCAATCAGGAATTTAAGACCCCAACCCACGCCCGAACCTGCCGCAGCAGCAAACCAAAGCGTACCAATCAATTTACGTGGCAAACCTGTTTTTCCTATGCGCTTATTTAGGGTGTGCCTCAGCAAAACGAATTCAATCCAACCGGCAATCCCGGCTGAGATGGTTAAACCTGCCACTCCCCATCTTGGATCGATACCAAGTGCAGGCGGTAGATGAATCGCCGCGAGGTATCCCAGGACGGTTGCCAGAACAACGTGAACGATAGCAAACCGCAAAGGTGTTCGCGTATCGTGAAGCGCGTAGTAGGTTGATGAGTAGAGGCGACCTAAAGTAGAAGCCAACAAACCTACAGTGGAGCCTGCGAGGATGCCCCACACGTAATTAACCGCCTCAGGTCCGAATTCGCCTGTTTGATAGAGTACTGCCGTTATTACATCACCAAACAGAAGAAAAGCCATGGACGAAGGAATAATAAAAAAGGCAATTCGCCGAAGACCCGCATTGAGGCGTTGTCGGAGCACTGTGGCAACTTCCTCAGAGTTACCTAGGGCCCGGGACATAGCTGGTAACTCTGCTGCGGAAACGGATATTCCGAAGAGGCTTACAGGCAACGTATAGAGGCTCTGAGCATAGCCTAGTGCCACTACTGCGCCGGTGGGCAAGAAACTCGCAATCAGGGTATCAACGAAGGCGCTGATTTGCACCACACCGCGGCTTGTGAAAACCGGAAAAAAATTACGTATAACGGTGCGCACATGAGCGCTTGCGAGATCGAAAGCGGGACGCAGTCTGTGTACTACCCGCAGAACTGTTGGGACCTGCACGAGAATCTGAAGCGCGCTTCCTATAACTGAGCCCCAGGCAGTTATCTCAGCAAGCGGAAATTGGCCCACCCTTCCACCAAAAAAGAGAAGCGGAACAATGATAGCGAGATTCCAGGCTACAGGGGCCGTATAAGAAAGAAAAAATTTGTGATGGCTATTGAGTACTCCAAGACACCAAGCAGAGAGTACAAGTAGTCCTGCTCCCGGAAAAAAGATTCTTATCAGTCTAATAGTTAGTTCACGAGTTTCGCCCTCGAAGCCGGTGATATTTACCAGATAAGGAGCTACCAACACACCGGCTAGTACAATGGCCGAAGTCGTCAGAGCGAGTAGTGCCAGGATTGCGCCCGCAACGTGCGTCGCCTCCTCTTCGTCCTTTGCAAGTAGCTTGGCATATACAGGTATGAACGATGCTGATAGAGCACCTTCACCAAAGACGTTCTGCAGAAAATTTGGAATGCGAAAGGCGGCACTAAATGCGTCGCCGGCTGCCGAAGTGCCAAAATAATGCGCGAAAACCCGTTGCCGGATCAAACCAACTATACGGCTTGAGAGTATGCCAGCCCCGACTAAGAAAGCCGATCTCCCAGTGCTGATATCTACTCTGGATGTTTGATCAGATGTGAAGGTACTTGAACCATCCCCAACGACCTCAAATGTTTCACCGGCTATTCGACCGGGTTCATCGGGTGGAGTCCTTGAAGTGACGCTATTTGCTGTGGCAGAAGGATTGTGAGGTTGAATTTCGGACTTAGTTCCGGGGGCGCTATCGTCAGCGTTCGTGTTGTTCATTAGCTAGTTACAGATCGTAATCGCGTATCTTAGTTAGCAACGTCTTGTAACTGACACCTAGTGCTTCCGCTGCACGACTCTTATTTCCGCAGGTGACCCGCAGAGTTTTTACGATCTTGTTGCGTTCGATCAAACGCAGGGCGCGATTCGTAACATCTGAGAGCGTCCCCGACAAATCCAACCCTGCTATTTCTTCTGAGTTCGGCGATTCAGCAACAGTCAAGCCCAAATCGCGAGCGGTAAGGACCATTGTGTCGGATAAAATGCAAGCTCGCTCTATAACGTTCTCCAATTCTCTAACATTTCCGGGCCACTTATGTGTATGAAGCGCTATTAGGGCATCTTCGCTTAACCCTGCCTCTTTCCCTCGCAATTCCTTTCCCAGCTGACCTGCGAAGTGCTTAGCTAGTAGCGTGACGTCGTCATCGCGATCCCGCAAAGCAGGAATTTTTATGGGAAAGACTGCGAGGCGAAAGAATAGATCACCCCGAAATTGACCTTGCTCAACGGCTATACTTAAGTCCCGATTAGTGGCAGCCACAATTCGCACGTCTACGGGGATAGGAGCCTTTCCCCCGATGCGATCTACAACTCTTTCTTCGATAACACGCAGAAGCTTTCCCTGAATTCCGAGAGGTAGTTCACCGATCTCATCCAGAAAAACGGTGCCACCCGAAGCCAGTTCAAATTTTCCGAGTCTTCGATCGCTTGCTCCTGTGAAAGCTCCTCGTTCGTGCCCAAATAGCTCGTTCTCGATAAGGGTTTCAGGTATTGCCGCGCAGTTGATCGCAACTAGAGGTTTGTCACGACGGTTTGATAGGTGATGAACGGCACGGGCAAACAGCTCTTTACCAGTACCTGACTCTCCAAGTAGCAAGACTGTGGCTTCTGTCTGAGCCACCCGCTGAGTTTCACCAACTGCTGTTTTTAGTGCCTGAGATTCGCCAATTATTCGCGGAAAGCCATAACGACGCGACCATTCTTCTCGCAACAGAATGTTCTCAGTTCTTAACCTGGCCTGTTCCAAGGCTCGCTCAACCAGCAAAAGTAGATGGTTTGAGTCTACTGGTTTTTGCAAAAAGTCATGTGCGCCATCCTTCATGGCTTGCACAGCCTCATCAATGGTTCCAAATGCGGTCATTACTATCACGGGTATCGCAGCATCGGCTTGCCGGGAAGCTCGTAATACATCCAGTCCTGAGCCATTTGGCATGCGCAGATCAGTTAATACTAACCTATGAGGAGAATGCGCGATGATACCGAGCGCCTCATGTGCATCTGCTGCTTCGGTGATGGAGTAGCCAGCGGTTTCGAGTGTTAGACGTAAGACTCGGCGTAAGCTGTCTTTATCTTCTACAAGAAGAATGTCAGGCATGTGACGAACGGTGCGACCGCAGAGAAGGAATCATCAACAAAAGACGCTTGCAATGAGCTAAACGTCGGGACAGTCTACAACATAATTGTGTTTAGTGGACGACCTGTCAAGCAACAAAGGTTAAGTAGAGTTCATAAAACTTAAGGGGGCTCACGTATCTCGTGGCCCCCTAACAAGATGATTCAGATTAGCTTGTAAGCTAGAACTCGCGCACGTCACGAACAATAGTACCCAGTACATTCTTTGCGTTTTGTATCCAGTCCGAATCGTAACGGACGTCAGCGTTACCTGCGCCATTCGTGTAGAACGAGGGGGCTAGGAAAGGATGGGGTTGGCCATTCTCACTGGAGGGCCATGCTCGATCAAACTTGGCGACATAAATCGAACCTAAGATGTTTCCATTACCACCACCTTCACGCACCAGAACACCCTCACCCAAAACAAGAATGATCCCGTTAAAGTTCGGATTTCCTTTGAGAGTCAGGGTCCCGGTAACAATCAAGAGCCCCGCGCCAGCGTTACCCGGACCAAGCGAGGCGTTTCCATTGACAAATGTTAATTGTGGATTTGATGTACTTCCTGCCTGACCAGTGTAGGAAGTGTAGTAACGTCCCATGCTGCGAGAGACTCCTTGCATATAATTCAGGAAGTCGCGCGCCGCATCCGCTGATTGCATGAACGAAGGCAATGAGTCGTTTTCTATGAGCCCAGTCTTTTGGTCCTGAACAGTCGCGCCCTTAGTTATCGAATCATTCGCAACACCCAAATCGGTAGCTGACGTTGTCCCAAACGCAGGCAGATGCGTCCCACTTCCCGCGTTATCAGCACCGGTGTAGAACTTTACAGCGCTGTCGCCGATAGTGAAATTCATTGGACTACCGCTGTCCGATCCCCTCATTGTTATCGTCGCGTTCGGATTGAAATCGAAGGTCACTTTTTGAATGATCATTTCCATTCGCTTCACTGCACCTCGCGGACCGTATCCCGTTGCCTGCACTGCGATGCGCCTGGGTACATATGATGCGTCGGCAGTTAGTTTCTCGCGTCGTGGATCATCTGGATCTGTCAGGATAACGCTGTAAGCAAAGGTTGAGCCGGTGGGTGTAACTCTCTGGTTGTTACCATACGGAAGCCAGCCCGAAAGCCGAGCGTCGTTTGAATTATCACCGACCGCGTTTGAAGTATTCCGATCTAGAGCATTCCGGAAGCCGATGCGTGTTCCTGAGGGCAGACCACCTGAGGGAGCGACGTGTCCGCGCATGACGTTTAGAGCTGCTTCCAGACCTGATTCCGCTCCGTAATAAGCTTGAAGTTCAGCGGTCGAATCAAATGCTGTAGTAGCGGACATGCTGCTTGTAAGAAGCACTGTCGCAGTTATTGCCAGCAACATTGTTGAGATGAGTATGGTTGTTACCAGTGCAGCACCACGCTCCCCTTTGCGGTCAACTGTCGAGTTCTTGGGAATATGCTTATTCATCGTTAATTGTCTCCGAAAGTACTGTCTAGTAGGTCATCTGACTGGCGTTCCTAAGCACAATGTCTGAAACCAGATTAATGCTAGACAATGGCTGGTAGCCTGGCGAACCTGGTGTTCCGTCCGCTGGAAGAACTACACCCACCGTGATTCTCACGCTCCGGGCACTGATGACTGCACTGGGATCGAGTGCGACATTCAATTCATTACCTGTGCCGTCAAAGTACCTGAGTTCAAACGAGTCAATTCTGTTTGCAAGTACCGTTGTTCCTTCTTTCTTGCCGAGATTGACATCGTAGCGCACCAGGTAATATCGGTTATTGGCAATGTCGTTATACATAGAGTACTTAATATCTTCGTCAGCCTCTCTAACTTGGTCGAAACCGGCAACTGGCGAGCCTGAGATGGGATCTGTCGTGTAAGCGTTGAGATTAGCTCGAAATCTGATGGATGTCGGACCAGTGTCACCGGGTACGATTCCGTTATCGATCAGTCCAAAGCCAGAGTTGGCGATCTCGCGCGACACTATGTTCAGTGCTCGTTGTGCATCGGCGATCGCATCCGACCGGATATCCTCCCGAAGGCGGAGACGAAATGAACTGGCAAGTAGAGTGCTCGCGATGCCTGCAATGACGAGTGTTACGGTCATCGCAATTATGAGCTCTAGTAATGAGAACCCGTTCTCATTACTCGTGTTTGACTCTTGCGTGGTTTTTACCCTCATTTGGCTACGATCCTCCAATGTAAGGTCCTAATGTGGCGGCTGCGCGCTGGGATGTTACCTGGACACTGCTAAGAGCCCATGCATCAGAGCCACTGAGCGGTGTCACCTGAACTTGAATGGTTTTTAGTGAAGCGGTCGTATTCACGATTGTTGTGCGAATGCTATAGGAACGGCTGGCGCTAGTTACTGTCCTCGGTGTCACTGTGGTTCCTGTAGCGGCCAATTGAGGATCGGTAAATGGTAGTACACGCAGACGCTCGTGTTCTTGTTGCGCTACTGCGATCGCCGCGGCACGGTCCCGAGCTCCCGTGTTGTTCTTTATTGCATAGACCAGAACTGCCGCCACGCCCAATCCTCCGATCATCATCACGACCATCGCAACACACGTCTCCAAAAGCGTGAAACCCGACTGAGTTCTATTTTGATGCTTGCTCTTGCAATCCATTTTTCGCTACTCCGTTTATCTAATTTGTAACAGTGACCACCACACTGCTGGAGCCACAGGGAGTGGAGAAAACAACGGTGAAATCTCCTCTTGAGTTGTTGAGCGATTTGACTTGGAAGTTATTACCCGAGGTTCTGGTAACACTTAGATTGTTCGGTCCACTGGTGAAGTTCACAGTTCCATCGGTTCCGGTGAAGCTGATTGTCCCAGTGCCACCACTCTTAGTGATCTGTAATGGACTTGGGCTTGTAGTTACCGCTACTGAACAAGGAGCCGGGGTTGGTTCCGGTGTTGGTCCTGGAAGTTCAGGCGTAGGTTCCGGAGTTGGATCCTCCTTTGGCTCGGGTGTCGGGTCAGGCTTTTCGTCGGGAGGCTGCTCAGGTTTTGGATCTGGATCGGGGATTGGCTCGGGCGCGGGTTCAGGAGTTGGCTCGGGAGCGGGTAACGGATTTGAATTTCCATTTAGAGTCGAACCTGAATCAATGCCGCTAATTCCCTCTACGTTGACGTTCACATTAGGGATGTCATCGAGGTAAACGTCACTGTCGATCGTCACATCACCTGATCGAGTGACATCCACGCTTCTCTGATCACGCTCGGAGGTTCCGTATTGAAGCACGATGCTTATTCCCTTTTCGGCAGCGATACCGACAGGTCTACCACGCCAATCAAAAAGAATCGGAGGAGGGAGTGGGTTTGTAGCGAAGACGATGCCGCTATCCAAACTAAAGTTACGGACCTCAAGAGTACCATCACCATCGAAGTCCATCCTGACCTCATATGAAGTACTGTTAAGAAATGCCACCCCGGCCATCTGATCCTCAGTGTCGGCGTGACGTCGCACGGAGTCGACCCTGGTCTTCTCAAGAAAGCTTCCAAGTTGCCGAGTCGAATTTGTCAGACGGACCCGTTGACGAGCTTCTACGATACCGAATACTGCCATGCTCGTAACGATCGCTATCACTCCAACGGTAATCAGTACCTGAATCATGGTGAAACCCCGTTCGGGGTTTTGCTTGCAACTCTTGGCAATGTTGTTTTTGGTGACCATTGCTCCTCCGGTGACGATTTAGTAGCTAACGGTCGACATGACCTGCTGGACCATGCGGAGCGCAACAGGCATGCCAAGTTCTTTATCTGAGAAAACGTTGGGCTTTTCTTGAACTGTTCCCGAGCGGAGGTCGTTGATTGTTACTTTACGTGACACCCTAGGGCGGTCGCGTTCACAGTCTCTGAGTCTTTCCCAATAAGAACCGAATAGGGCATTTCGGAATGTCGAGGTTTTTCCGCATTTAGATCCAGTGCGAAATCCTTACCAACTAATTGATTTTCTGTCTTTGGCTTTTCCGAGATCCGTCCGTTGCGTGCGGTGCCGCACGCCGCGTGCAGCAGGACGGTAAAGCGCCCCGGTTACTCGTAAGAGTACCGGGGCGCATTTTGAATTTTAGGAAGATACTTAAGGAGTGGTTTCAGCCAAGTTAGTAGGTTCAAACTCCTCGGCTGCAGAGGCCAATACGCTTTGTCGATCGGCAAGTCTCAATGTGAGGGACTTAGGTTTATACTCAAAAGCCTTTGGTCCACCCCGGCTGCTCTGTATTTGCCTTACCAGATAGTCTTGGTTCTCTCTGAACCGAACCACATTACCTTTTTGATTGAGAATCACAAATAATAGCGTCTCTCCCGTGGCAGCTTTCATTTGCCCCACCAGCGAACTTGCGCCCTGATCTGTTCTAATGAGAGTGCCAGTCTTCGCAATAACACTGCCCTGCCAAGGAGCCGTTTTAAACCTATCTTTTAAGGTGCCAGGATCTATTCCTGCTACGGGCATAATATCTGAAAGTGACAGTTGGTGTTTTTTCAGTTCATCAACGAGGGTGCGAAGAATCTTCATCATTGCTCTTGGAGTGACCCTGTTTACACCTAACCCACTTAATGAAGCTAACTTAAGCTCATTCGGATCCAGTCCCAAGTGCACGATAAGTTGTTGTTGCACAGATTGCGTCCCGCCCAAAGTATCGCCAATGCGCTCTGCCATGAAATTGTTAGAGTAGCAGAGCAGTACCTTTAGAATATCAGGTAACTTGCTCGATTTGTGTGTAAGCAGGAGTCGAGTTCCTGGCGCCACCGTACCAACCTTAACCTCTCCCAACACAGCTAAGCTTGGAACGACATTTCGGGATTCATGATCACCGACGAGAAACCGATCGTCTAACCAGGCTCTGGTTGCGGCCGCAGACCTAAGCGCTGAATCAAAGCTATTGTAGAGTTGCTCACCCGATTGCCGAGCCGACCAGGCGAAGTTCATCGTAAAACCTGGTGCAACTGTTAGGTTGCCGTTAACTGCGCGGATCCCAAGGCTATTCAGCTGTTTTGCGATCATTATCGCGTGCTCGTAGTGGAATGAGGGATCCCGACCAGAGATATACAAATCTCCGTGCAGGGTACCTGTTCCACTGTCAAGGATACCGTTGGCCCACACTCCAGTGGTAAAGCGATGTTCTGGTCCGAAAGTTCGAAGCGCAACCAGAGCAGTAGCCACTTTTATTCCCGAAGCTGGATTGAATGGGGTATCGATAGCTTGTTCGGCGACCGCAGTTCCACTTAAAGTTTCAACAAGGACGCCTTGCAGGCCATAGAGAGCCCGAGGCTCTCCGACATAGGTTACTGGTTGAGCAATGGTTGCAGCCGAACCCGCCGAAGCAGGAAACGAGCCATCTTCCTGTGCTTGAGCGGTGTTTACAGGAATAAACGAAAAGAGTAGCGCGATGGCACTAATAGCGAGATGTCGAGATGATAATCCAATGTTCATATGATTCAGTGGTGATTGCTCAGAAGCAATCGGTACAACTCGGTAACTAGGGAGAGAACGCTGGTTCGGTTGAGGACGATCTATGGATGCATTTACTTAAAGGCAGGATGCTTGCTTACAAACACACTGTGCATTCTTCGTCTTGGCCTTCAGATTTAATTGCGTTGACAATGTTCAGAGCGCGCCCCTAGAATCTTCGCATTGACAGTCTCCAGTGCATAACGACCATCAGACCGTAACAGTCGAAGGTATAATAGCCACGCAGCGGGCGCGGTGCAATGAGATTCGAACCAGGTTGGAAGAATTTCAATCTGTCTGGCGTTCTGGATCCAACGAGCGACTGTGGGAGGAACTTGTCTTTTGCATCTTTACTGCTGGTGCTTCGGCCAGGATGGGAATTAGAGCTATTGAGGCAGTGAGACCTTTTCTGATGACCGGAGAACCAGAGGAAATGACTAAGGTTCTTAGGCATGCAGGCGCGCATCGGTTTCCTGTCGCAAGACCAGCGTACATTGTTACGACTCGTAATTACTTGCTCGAACACTGTGGTATGGAACTTCGACGAGTATTGGAAGGGTATTCAGATCCAACTGAGCGACGCGATTGGCTCGCTGCGGAGCGTCGAATCAAAGGGCTAGGCTATAAAGAGGCAAGCCATTTCCTGAGAAACGTTGGTTTTAAAGGACACGCTATTCTCGACAAACACGTGTTAAGTTGTCTCTCTGAACTCAAGGTTATTAGCCAGGCTAAACCACCAACGAGCAGGGCACGCTACCTGGAAATCGAGAAGCGGTTGAAGGAATTTGCAAAAGAAATAGGTATCGATTTCGATGAACTAGACTTGGTTCTTTGGTCAATGAAGACTGGCGAGGTTTTGAAGTGAGATCGGAAAAGCCGAGTGCTTACAAACTAATGCGGGTCAATATAGGTGTTACAGAAAAGCAGGCAGTATGAATAACAGTGGTTTAGAAAGTGGCAGGACCAGGTTGGCGGTCGTAAGTTTGACCGCCTTCTGCATTTGCTTTCTACTGACAGCAACAGTCTCTGCTTTTCCAGCAGTAGATAAGAAATTACACAATCGTGCCGATCGGGCGTTGCGAGAAGGCGATTTCTCTGCTGCTGAAGTTCTGTATCGAGAGCTGCTCCGTAAGGATAGTCATGACAATCAAGCGCGTCTGGGCTTGAGTTGGAGCTTATTCAAGCAAAGGCAATTGCAGGACGCCTACGATCACGCAGCTCGCGTTCTTCTTTCGGAGCCTTTGTCGGCGCGTGCTCATGCGCTGTTAGGTTCAGTGATTCTCGCAACAGGCGACTTCAGAGAGTCCGTTGAGGAATTTCGTACTGCGATCAGCATTAAAGAAGATGAGTCACTGGCCATCGCTGGATTGGCAATGGTTGATTTTTACGAAAATCGCATGGAATCGGCAGTCAGAGGACTGCGCAGGGCGGTGAGGATTGCCCCTTCCGAGCCTGACTACATCTTCAACCTCGGTCAAGCTGCGGCTCGTAGCGAGAGGTATAAGGAGGCTGCGGACGCTTACGAACGCTTCTTATTGATAGCACCAAAAACAGATTCGGATCGACGTGCTCGAATACGCGGTCTGATCGATTTTCTTCGTTATCTCGGTAGACAAGGATCTTTGTACGTCCCGGCTGGAGGAAACAGGACCAAAGTTCCTTTTGACTCTGTTGATACCAGGCCCATCCTTCTCGTTCGCGTGAATGGTGGAAGAGATCTTCTGCGTTTTGTTCTCGATACAGGATCAGGTATGTCTGTAGTTTCTGAGGAGACAGCACGGCTTCTCAATCTGCGACCAGTTGCCCGAGGTGGTTTGGCTAGAGCTGTTGGCGGTGGCGGTCGTTTCGAAATCGTTTATGGATTTCTGTCTTCCGTCGACATTGGCGAAGTTAGAGTTGAAAACGTCCCAGTCTACATTAGGCGGTTTTATGACGATAAAGCACCCGTGCATGGTTATCTCGGACTTTCCGTAATTTCAAAATTCATTGCCTCCGTGGATTACGGTGAACGCACATTTTCGCTGATTCGACAACGGAACGTCGAGAGAGCTGATGCATCGGATACCATTCGAGGAGGGAATCAGGCCTCGGAAACTGGAACGAGTGCGATTGAATTACCCTTGCGCACAACTTCAAGCGGTTTTCTAAGTGGAGAAGTTCGGCTCGAAGGCATTCAACGCCCTCTCAACTTTATCGTTGATACAGGGGCGAGTATTTCGGTTGTCTCGCAGAAATTGGCAGAGCAGGAAGAGCTGGATAGCTATTTACAACCAACGCGAATGCGTGTGTTTGGGGCTGCCGGGATAACAGAAGATGTTAAGCTTTTGGTGTTGCCCAAGATCATTCTGGGTACGATTGCTCAGGAGCACGTTTCAGTAGCAGTCTTGGACTTGGACCCGGTCAACGAAACGGCCGGTTTTGTCCAGAGTGGAATTCTTGGTGGGAATTTTCTTAGACACTTTCGTGTGTCATTCGACTTTCAAAAGGGCGTGATTAGACTCGAACCAATTGATGCATCTGCAAAAGCATCAAAAACAGAGGAGAGGTGAGCTTCGCTTTGACGCGGGGTGCTTCGTAGGTTTATGAAACAGAGTCTTTACTTAGAGACTTCGGTCGTCGGTGCTTACCTGGACAACGGCGAACCCTTCCGCAGAGACTTAACGATTCGTTGGTGGGAGCACGAGATGCCTGACTACAGAACCGTAATTTCTCCGTTGGTCTATAGAGAAATTGAAAGAGTACCAGAGCCTCACCAAAAATCTTATCTTAATCTAATATCGAATCTAGAGCAGGTCGAACTCACGGAAGAGGCTGCAATCCTTGCCGACGGTTACGTTTCGCGCGGGATATTCCACCGAAAGTACATTGCGGATGCGCTACACGTGGCCATTGCTTCTTGCCATAAGATCGATTATTTGGTTACCTGGAACTTTGGTCATCTTGCTAACGTTCGACGTCAGGCACGCATTCGTTTGTTTAATACCGCTGCGGGATTCTATGTCCCGATGATTGTCACCCCAGAGTTTCTCGTTTCGGAGGCTACCGAGCGAGTTAAGTGAACAGGGGACGAAGTGCGCCCGCGGAGAGATTAAAGTTCGTGTGAGATTCAGCGTCAGATTGGTTAGAATTATCGAGAAGCAATTTTGGATTCAATATGTATCGCCGACCTAAGTTCCTGGAAGTACTACATGCCATCCGCGAAGAGATGGCTCGTGAGGTTGATTACGACGTAGATCTTTTTGCCGAGATGGTAAGATCAGGAATCAGGCCCACACGTGGACCAATGAGAGTGATTCGGGGGTTTAAGAGTTCTGCCCCACAGCGGGGTGCTTTGGATAAGAAGACCCACATACCTAGACAGAAAAGAAGAGCCGGTAAATAATCATCAATGAGCCAATAGCCCATTATTGATTAATCATGAACACTACATTTGCGACTATCGGTCTGGAAGTTCCGAGTGAGAAGGCTTTCAACTACCTCGCAGAGCGTGCCGGAGATCAAGGTGAGCAAACACAACTTACTCGTCGAGGCGCTGTCCTTCACGGGCGTTGCTGGAAACTCGGCGAAGGCCTCGAAGTTTGGACCGTCCTCTACGAATCAGGAAGTGGCGACGTATTCTACGCAGATTGTCGTCCCGGGTTTCGAGCCAAGTACATTCAAACAATCAGCCCTTGGGCCTTAACTGAGTACGATGAGGAAGGCGAAGCCGTTGTTCACGGTTATCGGGATGGGACGGATTGTGAAGTGCTGTTTGAACTGCAAAATCTCACGGAGGTTGGACCTGACGGTTTCAGAGCTCAAGAACTTCATGTTGGCCTTTGCGGCCTCGCGTATCGGGCTCGCGTTCGCAAAGGCGCTCGTAAGTTTCGTTGGATGCCTTTGGAAAAGACCGCACCATCACGCGCTTCCCATGAAAACGATTGGAGCTTGTCAGGTCACGTGATTGCGTTCAAGCCGTTGAAGAACCCACTTTCGGGAAGCGAACTATACTGGATAAACCTTGACCTCGAGCGGATGAAATTGGAGGTATTAGTGAACTCCCGCACGCTACGCGGTGACTCGCTTGCTGTCGGCGCAACTCTTGACGCCGAAATATGGTTGCAGGGCCACGTTCTGGATGAACTGGCGTTGCGCTCTCGATACGAAGGATTGGATCACAATGTTTCACCGGCTACCTTCTGGTCTGGATTTAGAAGGAAAAACTAGATCGCAAGGGCAAGGCGCGACGGTAGATTTATCCTAGCCTTGATGAAGAATCTGCTAATAGTTGCCTTAATTGTTCTCATAATCATTTTCGGAGCGTATTTCTTCAACCAGTATTGGAAGCATCGTTACGATGCGATAATCGTCAAACAGGCTAACATCTATCGCCTCGATCCTGATTTAGTCTGGAGCATCATCTACGAAGAGACTTATTTTCGTTCCTGGAAAACGGGCAGAGATGGGGAAATCGGTCTGATGCAGGTCACACCTCTCGTGGCTCGCGAATGGGCCACTCAGACTGGTATGCGTGAGCTCGAGCGACAGATTGCTAATGATCCTTACGGGCTACTTCGGGATCCAGAACGGAACATTCAGATTGGCTGCTGGTATCTTGAAAAGCTCTACCAACAGTATCGTGACGTGCCAGACGCCGAAGCTAGAATGGTTGCCGGATACAACGCTGGTCCAAGTCGGGCTGCGGAATGGAATCGAACGTTAGACGGCGAAAGCCCGCTGAGTGCCGAAGAATTCATCCAACGCATCGACATTCCTTCAACTCGCGCATACGTAAAATCAGTTCTGGAACGCTATCAACAGGTCAAGGAATCACGAATGCCTAGATCCCCCATTCAGCGCCAGAGCTTATCTTACTGACGGGATCCAAACTTTATTGATCCCAATTCTTCTCCATTGCTCCTGTAATCACGATTGAACTTAGAATCAGATGACTGTCGTTTACACTGCTCAATGGGTTTTACCAATCTCTTCCCCGCCGATCGCAAATGGTGCAGTAGCCATAGAGCATGACAAGATCGTTGGTGTTGCCTCACGCAAAATGATCGAAGATAGGTTTCCTTCGGCTGGGCTTCACGAACTTGGCCAGGCCGTCATCCTGCCCGGGCTTATCAACGTACATTCTCATCTGGAGCTCACTGCGTTGCGCGGTTTGCTAGAGGCTGAGGAAGGTAACTTTTTTGCTTGGCTGAGAAAATTAACGCAAGCTCGGTTGGAACGAATGACAGAGCAGGACCACTACGTTTCGGCTGCCTGGGGAGCTTGTGAGGCTGCTCGAGCCGGTATCACCTGTGTAGGAGATGCTGGTGATTCGGCTTACCACAACATGCGAGCGCTACGTGACACAGGCTTACGGGGAATAGCGTATCAGGAATCCTTTGGACCTGATCCGAAGCTAGCAGAGGATAATGTTGCGGCTCTGCGGACCAAGGTCTCGCGTTTGCGTGAGTTGGAGTCGCCGCTAGTGAGAGTCGGAGTCTCGCCACATGCTCCGTACACCGTCTGTGCCGCACAACTCGAAATGATCTCTGAACTTGCCTTAAGCGAAGACTTGCCTGTCATGATGCACGCTGCTGAGTCTCTCATGGAAGAGATGTTCATGCGGGAAGGATGTGGCCCATTTTCAGAGATAATGGCCCAACGAGGCATTCGCTGGAATACTCCACACATGTCCACGATCCAGTACCTTAAGAAGCATGGTGTGTTAAGAACGAAACCGCTGCTTGCTCATTGTATTAATGTTGACGGAGATGACATTGACACGCTTCGTGAATTCGGCGTCGCAGTTGCTCATTGCCCGAAATCCAATGCGAAACTTGGTCACGGGCGTGCGCCTTTCGAAACTTTCATTCGAAATGATGTTGTTGTTGGTCTGGGAAGCGATTCAGTCGCAAGTAACAACACTTGCGACATCATTGAGGAAGCGCGTTTTGCGCTCTTGTGCTCGCGAGCACCGGGGGATTCAACAACAGAAGATGGAAGATTAGAAGCTGCTGAGGCGTTGTCAGCGGCTACCTTGGGTGGTGCTCGGGCACTTGGGCTTTCGAATGTTGTTGGGGAACTACGTGAAGGTCTTCAAGCCGATCTTACAGCAATAAGTTTATCCGGAGGTCACCAGATTCCTTCATACAATCCAGTTACCACACTTGTATTTTCGTCCTCCGGTCGCGATGTTAAGTTGACTGTAGTGGCTGGTCGCGAACTTTTTCGTGACGGTCGTGTCGTGACCATAGACGAGCAGGATTTACGTTCTCGGGTTCAGGAGTTGGCTAGCCGACTAGCTTTATAAGCTGATGACGAAGAATGTCTAATCAAAAACTTTCTGATTATTAAATGAACGTCCTTGTATTGAATTGCGGTAGTTCGACCGTTAAGTTCCAAATTATTGCTACTGACGTCGAACAGATAGTACTCAATGCTGACCGCCGCCTGGCTCGCGGTAGTATTGAAAGAATTGGCGGAGAAGCCATCCTGTTTCTGCAGGCGGAAGGTTGCGAACCCGACCGGTCGACTGCACCACTCAGAGACACTCGAGCGGCGGTGGAATTTATCATCCGCTGGGCCTGTTTAGATACCTCAGGCATTTCAGAAATTCAATCGATTGCTGATATTCATGCTGTCGGTCACCGGGTGGTCCATGGCGGTGAAAGATTTACCCACTCAATTCTGATCAACGATGACGTTTTACGAGGCATCGAAGACTGCATTGATCTTGCACCTTTGCACAACCCGATGAATATAAAAGGAATTCAAGCCGCCAAGGATGTTTTTGGAGCAGGTTTACCACAAGTTGCAGTATTTGATACTGCCTTTCACCAAACTCTTCCCGACTACGCTTATCTCTACGCCATCCCTTACCAGTTTTATCGTCGACATCGTATTCGCAGGTATGGGTTTCATGGAACCTCACATCGGTATGTTGCTTATCGGTACAGACAAATGCGAAACATTAGCCGCGAAGAAACAAACCTGATTACGATGCATCTGGGAAATGGGTGTTCCATCGCAGCGATTCGAGCCGGAAACTCTGTTGATACGTCAATGGGCCTCACGCCACTCGAAGGGCTCGTAATGGGAACTCGCTCCGGCGATATTGATCCCGCAATCTGTGATTTCGTTGGCAGTAAAGAAGGGTTGACCTCGCATGAGGTAGAGACTTTATTGAACAAACAGTCGGGATTGCTCGGGATCTCTGGTCTAACAAATGACATGCGCGAATTGCTTGAAGAGGCTGAAGAGAACAAAGATCGACGTGCACGTCTCGCTATAGAGATCTTTTGCTATCGTGCCAGGAAATATATTGGCGCTTACCTTGCTGGGGTTGGTGGTGCTGAGGCAATTGTATTTACCGGCGGCATTGGGGAGAACTCTGCAGAGATTCGCACCCGCATCTGTGGGGGTCTGGACTGGCTCGGCTTAGAGCTTGATACTCAAAGGAACACAATTATGACGGGTGGACTTGAAGGTCCAATAAGCACGGAGGCCTCACACCTCGCAGCCTATGTCATCCCCACTGACGAAGAACTGTTAATTGCCAGGGATACTGTTCGTTGCGTCCGTGGAGTAACTCAACGCTACTGAAGAGAAAAGTCGGTGAGTCGGATCTCATACTTGCCTGGGAGACATTCGAGCTCTTTGCGGATAAGGACTGGAGCTTTACAGATTGCACCAGGAAGGTTGTCATTGAGCAACTGAGACGATTTTTCCCACGAACTTACACGAACCTGCGCGAAAAAATCGAGCCACAGAGCTGCCGTCATTGTCGCCAGAATTGGTCACAAAGAGCTCACTGATGAGTGATCCTGTTCGTGTTTTGTTCGTGTGAATTCGTGGACTATCTTTTCCCACGAACTTACACGAACCTGCACGAAAAAATCGAGCCACAGAGCTGCGGTCATTGTCGCCAGAATTCGTCACAAAGAGCTCACTGATGAGTGATCCTGTTCGTGTTTTGTTCGTGTGAATTGGTGGACGATCTTTTCCCACGAACTTACACAAACCTGCACGAAAACATCGAGCCACAGAGCTGCGGTCATTGTCGCCAGAATTCGTTACAAAGAGCTCACTGATGAGTGATCCTGTTCGTGTTTTGTTCGTGTGAGTTAGTGGACGCTCTTTTCCCACAGAACCCACAAGAACCTGACTCTTGAATCACACTGAAAACGACGAACTGAAGTTTGTCGGACACTTCCTGTAAGAAAAATTCCTCACCCGGAGTCTTTATAAATAGAGCAGCACACTCTTTAAGATGGTGAGCAATTCCCGAGCGTCAGGCTATAAAGCTTCAACCCGACAAAAGTAGTATCCAGCGTTTCATAGCAATGGCTTTTAATCGTCTCAGAGTGCAGATCGGGGTTGGCCAGAAGGGAGAAGTGTCCATTGATTCGAGGGTGGTTGGTTTAATGCAGCGAACAATGACCCTTGAAGAGAAGGTCAGCAATCTCTTCGATCTACTGCGTGATCCTGTCTACCTCTATTTAATGGCAGTACTTCGCAATACAGCAGACGCCGAAGACTTAACTCAGGAATCTTTCCTGCGTCTTTATCGAGCACTGCATCGCGGGCACGTGATCACAAACATTCGCTTCTGGCTGTTTCGCGTTGCTCACAATCTTGCTGTCGATCACCGGGAACGCAGCCTTCATGACCGCAATGTCAACGCGACGACTTGGGACGAGTTGCAACAAATGTTTCCGGATCCGGGACTCAATCCCGAACAACGGGTTCTCCAGATGGAAAAGTTTGAACGCCTTCATGCGGCGATGGCTTGGCTGTCACCGCAGGAACTGCAATGTCTCCATCTTCGGGCAGAAGGTTTTCGCTACCGGGAAATAGGCGAGATCCTCGGGATTGCCGAAAAGACCGCAGCAGAATATTTGCGCCGTGGCATTGGAAAGCTGATGAGAGAAAACAATGGATAGCATCTTCAAGTCACGATGGTCAGGAAAGGACGGACATCCCTCCGAAGACCACCTGCTCCTCTTCGTAGATGGCGAACTCGCTCCGAAAGAGCTCGGTAAAGTCCGCAGTCACCTGGAGGCGTGCTGGTCCTGTCGCGTTCGTACGGAGAAAATTCAGGAGACCATATCTTCCTTTATTGACTATCGAAATAAGGTGCTCAAGCCACTGTTAGAACCACCACCTCATAATTGGAGAGGCTTTGGCGGAAAGCTTAGCAAGCTGGCTGAACAAGTCGGCAGCCCCTCGCTGCTGGCCAATGTTCGCGGTGCCTTTGGACGCATTCTCTCAAGGGCTAAATTTTCCTTTAACTGGGACGTTGCATCTCGTGCTCCGTTTCTGGCTCGTGCTGTAGTTACGATAGTAATCCTGTCGCTGACTCTATCTCTGGCCATCTACCTCAATCGTACGCCGACCGTCTCAGCTAGCGAGCTTCTAAGAAACGCAACTCAGGCCCAGGCCGCTCGCCTGCTGGGAATCGATCAGCCAGTCGTTTACCAGAAGCTTCAGGTGCGAAGCAGGGATCGAGCTGCGAACTGGGAGATCTGGCACGACTCAACCAACGCGCGGCTCCGACAGTCTGTAACCCATGAAGGGGACAGGCGATCTCTTTCCACGAATGAAACCATACCAGACGTTCTGATTGAGCTCGAACAGATTTTGCGCGCGAATGGCATGGATCCGCAGCGACCGTTATCACCAGCCTCCTATTTGGTATGGAGAGATTCCTTACCGGCGCGAAAGGAGAGCGTCAGCAAGTCCCTCCTGCCAAACGGCGTTGAGATTCTTACCTTGCGGACCACGACCGGAGGCCAAGTTGATGTGGGCCGGATCTCGGATGCCGTCATGGTAGTACGGTCTCGAGATTGGCATCCCGGCGAACTGCGACTCCAGGTCAAATTTGAGGATGGCATACGCGAATACGAAATAGTCGAATCCGCCTATGAAGTTGTCAGTCTTACAACTCTAAACACGGAAATATTTTCCGAAGAGACTACAGGGTTGCCACCTACATCTCCGGCAAAAGCTTCGCCGCAGCCCTTAACAGAAACAGTGAATCCACCACTACCACCTGCCACTTCCGTATCAGCTCCGTTGGAAGCTGAAGTAGAGGTGCTTCATCTATTGAGTCAGGCAGGTGCGGATCTCGGGGAGCAAGTCACTGTCTCCAGAATGCCAGACCGGCGGCTGTTGATAAAAGGAATAGTCGAAACCGAAATACGTAAATCGGAGCTAATCAGCGCGCTTCAGCCTGTTATGAATGACCCTTCAGTGCAAGTCGAAATCCGAACTGTTGCCGAAGCATTAGCCGATCAGCGCCAGACGCCTCCGGATGTCAAAACGGAGCAAAAGGTTGAATTGTCCGCGAATTCAATAGCAGCGGATCCCGACCTGCGCAGTTATTTCGCGACGAAGAGTGAAAGGGTCGATGAGGAGATCCGCCAGTACGCTTCTCGCGTGGTTAGGCGGTCCCATCAAGGGATGAGACATCTCTACGCTTTAAAGCGAGTGGCGAGCCAATTTTCAGCGGAAGAATTGCAGGCCTTAAATCCTGCGGCACGTGCAAAATGGGTAGAGTTGATTCGTAAGCACGCTCGAGCCTTTCAAGGAGAAAGCGCATATCTGAGACAGGAACTACAGCCCGTCTTCTTTCGTGGCACTCCTCAAACGAGCGGCTGGGGTGGATCTGAGATCAACGATGCAGCCGAGATCGTACAAGCCATCGATCTGCTCTTTGATCTCGGTTCGTCGAATGATCGCGTTATCCGCTCAGCTTTTACAGTTTCAGCTCGGGACACAATGGTGACAGCGGTTAAGGCACCGCAATTCTGGCAGGCCCTTCTAAACGCTGAGGCAATAGCTTTCCGCATTCAATCGGTCAAACTTTGAAAGGATAGAAATATGTTTAGCGCTAGATCCGGAGCAACCGTGCTCCCTCTGCTTGTTCTTCTTCTTCTTTTGCCTCTTTCAGGTGCAAATCCGCAGACCGCAACGGCAACCCTCAGCGGTACGGTCACAGACCAACGAGGAGCTGTTGTGCCAGATGCCAAGGTGCGAGTTGTCAGTAGTGCTACTGGATTGCAACGCGAGGGGACGACGAGCCGAGAAGGATTCTTCACTATCCCACTGCTTCCCCCAACAACCTACACAGTGACAGTAGAGCGAGAAGGATTTGCCCCCGCAGAGATTAATGGCCTGATCCTCAATGTTGGGGAGCACCGCTCTTTACAAGTGCAATTAACCGTGGGCCAGATCGGAGAAGCCGTAAGAATCGAAGCCAGATCAATTGTGCAAACAGAGTCGGCTGAAGTTGGGACCATCGTAGACCGGCAGTTCGTTGGCAACTTGCCACTCAACGGCCGAAGTTTTCAATCGCTGATAGCTCTTACTCCCGGCGTTGTTTTGACAAAGGCAGTTGGTGGTGAGCAGGGACAGTTCAGTGTGAACGGACAGAGGGCTAACGCAAACTATTTCACCGTCGATGGAGTGAGCGCAAATGTGGGCGCCAGTGCCGGCCCACTCGGTCAATCGGGCGGTGGCTCGATTCCGGGACTGAGTGCCTCTGGCGGAACGAATAACCTCGTTTCAGTAGATGCGCTGCAAGAGTTCCGCATCCAAACCTCCACTTATGCACCCGAGTTTGGACGCTCCCCAGGTGGGCAGGTGTCACTCGTCACCCGCTCTGGCACAAATGATTTCCACGGTTCGGTTTTCGAGTACTTTCGTGATGATGCGCTCGATGCAAATGATTGGTTCAACAACTCGAGAGGCCTCCCCAAACCTCCGCTTCGCCAGCACAACTTTGGGGGCGTCTTCAGTGGTCCATTGCAGCTGCCGCGCTTTGGAGAAGGAGGCCGGGCCATCTACAGTGGCAGAAATCGAAACTTCTTCTTCTTCTCTTATGAAGGTTTACGCTTGCAGCAGCCGCAAACGAAGATCACTTCAATGCCTTCAGAAGCGACCAGAAACAGCGCTCCCGCATCGCTGCGGCCTTTTCTCGATGCATTTCCTCGCCCGAATGGACCAGATCTGGGAGGAGGTTTGGCCGAGTTCGCCGCCACCTACTCAGATCCGACCACTTTGAATGCGACAAGTATCCGCATTGACCATCATGCGAACGACAGTCTCACCTTCTTTGGCAGATACAATTACGCTCCTTCCAGCACAGAGACACGAGGCCTGATAGAGAGCTTAAACAATATTACTTTCGCGCGGTTCAGGACCCAGACGCTCACCGGTGGCGCCACTTGGATCATCAATTCGCGAACAACAAACGACTTGCGGCTCAATTGGAGCAAAAATGAGGGTGGAGCCTTTCTGGTACTTGATAATTTTGGCGGGGCGGTTGTGCCTCCTGATAATTTGCTTTTTCCACTCTCAGGGACTCCCTCAGATAGCCTGTTCACATTCCTCATCTTGGGTCCAAACGTCGGCTATGGCGTGGGTACGAACGTGGACAATGCGCAGCGCCAGTTCAATGTAGTCAATAGTCTTTCTCTGGTTACTGGCTCGCACCATGTGAAATTCGGCGTTGACTACCGCACGCTGACGCCAATATTCGGCAGTCGCGAATCTGATCTTCAGGCAGTTTTTATTGGCACCCCAAGTCTACAAACAGGTCGGGCAGCCATCGTATCTGCCATTGGCCGCGAAGCTTTTAGTTTCTCTTTCAAGAGTTTCTCGGCTTATGCGCAGGACACCTGGAAAGTGAATTCACGACTCACCCTGAACTACGGAGTGCGGTGGGAATTGAATCCACCGCCGAAAGGACGAGATGGCAAAGAGCTGTTGACTGTTAACGGCCTCGACAATCTTGCAACGGTAACGCTTGCCCCGACAGGAACACCGCTTTGGGAGACCAGATACAAGAATTTCGCTCCTCGTTTCGGATTAGCTTACTTGCTCTCTCAAACTCCTGGCAGTGAGACCGTGCTGCGAGGAGGAGTTGGGCTCTTTTACGACACCGGGACCGGCCAGATCGCAGACTCGGTTGTGTTCGCTCCTTACGTGAGGTCCAGAGCGACACCTAACGCTGTGTTTCCGTTAACAGATCTATCAGTGGCTACACCGCCACCTTTCAGTCTGAATCCGCCCTTTGGGACTTTCTTCACTGCGGCGCGGGATCTGGAGCTACCGTTAACGTATCAATGGAACGTGGCGCTCGAGCGTTCACTGGGAACCAACTCAACCTTATCGGCTTCCTATGTGGCCGCGGTGGCGCGCCGCTTATTACGCCAGGATTCAGTGGCTACCCCCAATGCAAATTTCGCCACTCTTCGAGTGACGCGGAATGCAGCCACTTCGGATTATCATTCAATGCAGCTACAGTTTCAGCGTCGTCTTTCGAGAGGCTTTCAGGCTCTTGCCTCATACACCTGGTCGCATTCCATAGACACCGCATCAAATGATTCTTCGGTCAACGCGCCTCTTAATCTCATCAATATAGAAAGTGAGCGGGGCCCATCCGATTTCGATGTGCGCCACAACTTCATTGCTGCTACCACCTATGACATCCCCTCACGAGGATTGGGATCGGTTGGAGCAGCACTGTTTGGCGATTGGTCCATTGATGCAATCTTCCGCGCTCGCACGGCAACACCAGTTAACGTGATCGCCGGGCGCGATGTGATTGGGGCTGGAGTGACGGCGGCATCACGTCCGGATCTCATTCCCGGAGTACCTCTATATATAGAGGGTCCATCGTTTCCGGGAGGACGACGAATTAATCCCGCGGCATTTTCGATTCCAGTGGGCCGACAGGGAAGTCTGGGCCGGAACGCGTTGCGAGGCTTTTCCGTCTCCCAGCTCGATTTTGCTTTGCGGCGCCAGTTCAATTTAACTGAAAGTGTAAATTTCCTGTTCCGCGCCGAGTTCTTCAACCTACTTAACCATCCCAACTTCGCGGATCCGGTCAACAGTCTTCAGAACCCTCTCTTTGGACAGTCAATTCAGATGCTGGGTCGCAGCCTGGGAGCTGGTGGAATTAGTGGCGGCTTCAATCCGCTCTACCAGATCGGAGGACCTCGCTCAATTCAACTCGCACTTAAATTCCAGTTCTAAGAGAAACGCATGGCGAGATTAAGTCATTTATTGCTCTTGCTCATTTGGAGCTGTGTGCCTTTGCAAGCACAACAAAGCCGGTTATTGCAACCCGAGGATCTTTTTACCCTTAAGGAGATCCGAGCGGTGAAGTTGTCGCCGGACGGAAGCGAAGTCATCTTCACTGTCTTCGAAAACGATCTTAAAAAGGATCGGGGCCTCACTACTATCTGGCGGTTAAAGACAGACGGCAAGAGTCAGCCGGTACGGCTCACCGACAATGAAAGAGATAGTTCGCCGCAATGGTTGTCGGATGGCAAGCGTGTGGCTTTGCTTTCGAATCGGGATGGAGCTGCGCAAGTCTGGTTGTTGAATCTCGGAGACAACCAGGCGCAGAAGGTAACGAACATACAAGGGGGCATCATCTCTTTTAGCTGGTCGCCTCGTACTGACCTACTTGCAGTGGCAGTAAGATCGATCCGAGCAGACAGTTATGGTCAGGCGATTGAGAACAAAGAGAAGCGCGGCGTCGTCATTGACAAGAAGACATTTTCTTTCCATCAACTGATCAGAAATCAGTTATTTCTGGACCTCGAAAATCCGATTCACCTCTGGTTGGTAGATACAAAAACGGGGAAGGCTGAGAAGTTAAGCGACGATCTTCAGGTAGACAACTATGTTTGGGCGCCTGATGGGAACTTACTGGCTATTTCTGGAAGGGGCGAAACGGCAGGATCTGGCATCTTTCTTTATTCGGTTAAAGATAAACAACTCAAACTCATTCTTAAGTCTGGGGGAGGTATTTCCTACTCAAACCCACTCTGGTCGCCTGACGGGAAGACACTGGCAGTGAAGTATAGGGATTCTCCGGCTGAAGGGAAGTTTGGCCTCTATTCCGTCGATGATTCGAAATTCTCAGTCGTGACGCCGCAAGGCGAAGTAGAGTTCTACAATCCAACATTTGAATGGGTGAAAGGTAACGAGATCTATTTGGAGAATACGTTTCGAGCAGGTCGTCAATTATTTGGTCTATCGGTGCCAAAAGGTGAAGTGCGGTCGGTGATTGACTCAGGAGGCTACGACAATAATTTCAGTTTCACGGCTGATGGAAAACAAGTAGCGTTTGTGAGACAGACGTTGCAGGAGCCGCCTGAACTTTGTATTGCCGCCGCGCCTTTCAATGCGGCCAGGCGATTGAGCTCTTTGAACCAGCATTTGACCAGCTTCCAATTGCCGGAAGTTGAACGAGTCAAGTGGACATCGTCAGACGGCAGAGAGGTCGAAGGTTGGCTTTTCAAGCCTTTGAATTTTACTGCCGGCAAGGCCTACCCGCTGCTGGTGATGGTCCATGGTGGGCCGACATTTGTTGTTTCCAATCGTTTTGAGCCTTACTCAGGTGACAGGGGTGGCTGGATCTGGCCCTACCCGTTTCGTTTATTCGCCAACCGGGGTTACGGAGTATTTGTTCCCAATTATCGGGGCACAGGATCTTATGGCGCGAGCTTTCGTTCCGCCAGCGACGAATTCAAGGAGCCTGTGGACGACATTGTGACGGGCATTTCGCACTTGGTGAAAAATGGCTTAGTAGATCCGGGACAAATCGGCATCATGGGCCAAAGCCATGGTGCGTTGTTGGGTCCATACGTCATGGCTAAGCACAGGATCTTCAAGGCTTCTTCATTTGCGGAGGGACTTGGAAATCTGATGACGTCGTACGCCTACGTCCATGGTCAGCACAACCTGAGGTTTGGAGAGAGTGGAGGTCGGGGACATCCTTACAACAATCCTGAGGGTTACATTGCACGGTCATCAATCTTTCACTTTAAGGGTTTGGAGACGGCTACGCTGCTCGAGTTTGGGGAACAGAGTGCGGCAATATTGGGTCTAGAGATGCTGAGTTCGCTTTGGAGACAGGGTGTCCCGCATGAGATGGTGATCTATCCAAAGAGCGGCCACAATTTGACTTCGCCGGTGTTACAGCTTGACTCGATCAATCGTAATCTTGATTGGTTTGACTATTGGATGTTAGGTAAGAAGGATCCTGCGCCTGAGAAGGAGGAGCAATACACTCGGTGGGAGAAGATGGTGGAGGAGATGAAAGAGATGCGTAAACGCGGCTAATGCCGAAGCACGCCTCTCCCGCATTGGACCCTGTTTTAGTGTTTTGTTAATGTGAATTAGTGGACGATCTTTTTCCACGAACTCACACGAACCCTCACGAAAAAGGAGCTACAGAGTTGCTCGGCGGTCACCATAAATAGGAGTCCATCTAACTCAGGAAGTGTTTAAGGAGAACGCTGGTTCGCCAAGTAAGAGGTTTCTCTTCGATCTCCGGATCGTACTTAAGCTCAAGTCTGTTCGAATTGCTTGGAACTCTTCTTCTTGCTCAGGTTGTGGGGCCTTCAAGCGGCGAGCTGCAGAAGCGAATTGCTTTAGTCCCTTTAGAAGCGTGGAAGTACAGACCGGCCATTCCTCTGCGTTCTTGAAATCGCGTGGTATACCTGTCACGTGGAAACTCACGCTGGGGATTATAGGGCTCTGCGGTTGCGGGGTTGAACTTGTGCAACGCTCTGCTTTATTACCTTGCTGCTCAAGCCGTCAGCCACTTCAGATCGTATCTGAGCGAAGAGGATACGCGGCGTGTACTGCGAGTAAATCAGCGTGAAATTGCGCGCTTAATACACGTACAGATGCAGGAACATTATTGGGAACACAAAGTCGACTATGAGGTTAAGGTCAGTGAAGGGTTTTCGCAGTTAAAGCAACAGCGGTCATTTATCAAAGTTGCGGGAGACCTGGTGCTGGATCACAGGCACCCACCGCCTGATAAAGGCAAGATTGGGCAATTCGTCTTCGGAAAATTTGAACGATGCCTTTACCAGGAGGAGAAGTTTCAGTAAGACCCTGAGCGCCGGTTGGCGGTGATTCTCGATCGGGAAGCGAAGCGGTGGTTTCGGCCGGCGCTGGGACAGTTTCTAATTTACTACCGGTGGCACGGTGATCACCCTGAATACCAACCAGACTTTGTAGCGGAAACGGAAGACACGATTTACATGATGGAACCGAAAGCGCGGAATGAACTGGATGACCCTCAGGTTCGTGCAAAGAGTGACTTTCTTTTCCTCATTCCGCGCATAAAATACAATTTGATTGGTTGGCAATGCGGGCGGGAACTGGTCGCTGCGCGTTACAGAACCGCGCGCGGAGAAGCTGGGGGAATTGCGAGCTCAACATTCTCCAGGAATAACCACGCACCTGAGAGTAGCGAACCCGATTCCCCCAGCTTCGGAGCAAGCGGGTCGATCGATACGCACGGAAATAGGACTCAGTTTCCTCGGGATTCTTCGCTCGTGATGCTCCGCGCGGATCTGG
>CAZNPP010000025.1:0-38173 GCA_964574785.1 uncultured Chloracidobacterium sp.
ACGGTGAAAGCCATTACTTCCAGGGACGCCGGTTCCGTTTGAATGTCATCGAGCATGACGGCCCCGCGTTTGTGCACTTGCCCAATAATCGAACCATGGAATTGTTCGTGGCTGCTGGGACCAGCACTGAGAAGCGTGAAGCTGGGCTGCAACGTTGGTACCGGCAGCAGCTCCGTAAGCAAATCCCATTGCTGCTTAAGAAATGGGAAGCCAGGATCGGCGTTACTGTTTCTGAAGTGCGAATAAGGAAGATGAAGACTCGCTGGGGCAGTTGCAATTCTTCAGTCGCACGTGCGTAAACATCAACCGCCATGGTCCAGCTAAACCGGCCGCCCAGTTGTTCAAGATGAGAGCTCACTTCCTAGGGACTACACAACGATCCTGACCGTTCAGCCTGCATTGGCTCAAACCTAAGGAATTGAAGGCTCACGAAGATTTGGCTCCCCGGCGGCCCGCTCGCTCCGAAGCTGGAAAAATTGCGCGCTCGTGCCTCCAGCGTTCCGTGGTCCAATCCGAGAGTCTTGTAGCCGCAATTTTTCCAGCTTCTCCGCTCGCGGTTCTGTAAAGCCGCGGATACGCATTGGACTCCTACGGAGTGCAAATCCTCCAACGGAGTAGATCTGAATTAGCCTCGCAATGCTGCATATTCTCTCTTCACTCTGAGATAGATCGGCAGCACACGGCTGAATGAACTCTGAGCCAGAATTACGCCCGCTACGTTTTGGCGAAAATCTATCCAGGGATAAGCACCCAATGCCCCGGGGGAAGATGCTTCGATAGTTTCTCCAGTGGCTTCATTCTGTTTCTCGATCCAAACGCCGACGCCATACTTAGCCTTAGGGAGATTTGGATCTAAGTGGCCTTTATCCCAGAAGATTGAATAACTAATCGAAGCTCCGCCAGTTTGATCTTGGTGCAGTTCTGTTATTGCTTGTTCCGACAATATTCTGGTTCCTTCAAACATTCCTCGGTTGAGTAACATCCGCAGGAACTTTCCAAAGTCATCCAGGGAGCTTCTGGCATCACCAGCAGGTCGCGGATTACCAGTGTCTCCATAGGCAAAGTAATCCGTTTGATTCATTCCCAATGGCATCCCAAGCTTTTCCTTAAAAATCTGGTTCCATGGCTTGCCAGTAACCACTTCGGCAACGCGCCCTCCAAGGTGCATTGAAACTCCTCCATAGTGAAACTGTGCTCCCGGTTCCGACCGCAGAGTTGTTTGGGCGATGGAGTTCGCGCATTCCTCCAATGAGGTAGCTTTGTTATTCCGACAAGCTGTTTCCGGAGGCAGCCCCGAAGTGTGCGCAAAGAGGTGACGAATGGTCATCGACGACTTCTCACCGGCGAAGCCAGGAATATGCCGCGCCACAGGATCATCAAGATTGAGAACCCCCTCATCTACAAGCGCCATTATCACTGCTCCAGTCAACCATTTGGTTGCTGATGCAACAGGGAGCACTCTGTCGATTTTATAATTACCAAATGCCTTGCGGTAGACGACCCTGTCCTTTTCAAGCAACACTAAGGCAATTCCACCGCCCACATCGGCCAAGGCGTTTTGCAATATAAGGTCGATTGAAGATAGATCCAGTTGCGAGTCTGCAGGCTTATCGAGTTGCGTAGGCTCTATTGAAGAAAAACCTTCGTTAGTTTGTGTTCGGTTTTGGCAGGTAAGTGACGTAGCAATACAAAGAAACAATAGAACCCCTGCAACTGTTAGTTTACTGATCCAGGCCACCTTGGCCTTGTACCCATGCTTCACCATCTTCAAAGATCTCTTTCTTCCAGATCGGAACTGTTCGTTTCAACTCCTTGATGGCCCATTCGCAAGCTTCAAATGCGGCATGCCGATGCGGAGCACTTACCGCAATCACCACGCTTGTCTCTCCCATTTCGAGACTGCCAATCCGGTGCACGATTCCAATATGAGCGACTGAGAACCGCCGGCGCGCTTCAGCTCCTAGCTTCTCGAGCTCTCGTAACGCCATCGGTGCATATGCTTCATAGACCAGTTGAATAGTACGTCTGCCATTGGTCCACTCCCGCGCATACCCATCAAGAGTGACTGTTGCGCCACACTCTGGCAACACCACTCTTCTGGCGACTGCGCCAACATCGATTGGATCTGTGGTTAACTCAAAGAAATCGTAGCTTTTTTCAAAGTTAGCTCCTCCACTAACGGGTGGAAAAATCGCAAGCTCATCTCCATCGCGTACTTCACGATCATCAGTTTTCGAAACGTACTCCTGATTGACGGCCAGCAGTAACGAAGGGCCAAAGCGGCGCAGGTTTGGGAAGGCTTCGATTATTTGGCCAAAGGCAGCAACGCTGCTAGTGGGAGATTGGAGCTTAAGGTCCACCTCACCTTCGCCGGTAGCATCACGAGCCGCCCCAAAAAAGAGGACTCGGACGTTGATCTCTTTTTGTCGTTCGGGTGTTTCCTTCAACCGTTACTTCACTCTAGTTCGATGTTTTTTCCGCTATGTCCGTTGCGACGGGCCAGTTCGTGAATCCGGGCTCTTTCCTCGTATGTAGTAACAGCTCGAGCCAACATGTCACCCAGTCGCCGCAACCTTTCTGAAGTTGAACGTAATTCGAGCAACTCTTGTTTTAGATCCGTTTCGATCTCCATTGCTGCAGCCACGAGGAAGGAAAGGCGCTGTGGGTCGGTATCGGAGATGTCAGGTAGATTAGCTCGCTCATCGTTGATAATCCGCACTGCTCGAGCGATGCGACTGAAGTTCTCGGCAACTTCCCGGGATTTCTGTCTAAGTGCTTCCTCACCTTCCTCCTCATCCTCGAAGAAATCGACTCGCGCCATTAGATAAGGCTCACCCGATTCCACGTAGTTCTCCACTCGGTATCGGATTAAACCAACGGTGAGAATATTTGAGCGTCCGTCAGGCAACAACTGGCTTTCAGTGACCTCGGCGGCACAACCTACGTGTCCAACTGGCGGTAACTCTACTCGTGAGCTTGTCGGATCAAAATAAGATAGACCAAACAAGTTCTCATTTACACGGATGTCGTTCAACATCTGCCTGTATCTGGGTTCAAAGATATGGAGGGGTAGGGGCACTCCTGGAAAGAGAACAATTGGAAGCGGGAATAGGGGTAGCTTTTCCACCCCTCGTACTCTGTCCATTGCTTCACTCATAGGTTCAGAAGCTCTCCCCGGGGGAAAGGTACGATAGCACCAACTTATTGAGGGAACACCTGCACTGATTATCGCAGACGTTCTAACAGAAGTCAGCAACGGGTCTGAGGTGTGAAGAATGAAGGATGAATTGAGTGTCGATTATGCAGCCGGAAGGATTGTTGCTTAGACAGTATCAAGATTAGCAGACGGCAAAATGCGACGCATCACTGCTAACAATTGCTCGGTCTCAAAAGGCTTGTCGAGAAACTCGTCAGCGCCGACTGCTATACAGGTTTTTCGGGTGTTGCGACCATCGGAAGTGATGACCAGGATCTTCGAATTGGGAAAATGAGATCTTATGTAGTCCAGCAGACGCAGTCCAACCTCAGGTGAGCCAAGGTCAGGCGGCAAATGAAGGTCCAGAATTGATGCGTCAGGATTGTAGATTGTGGCACGTCGAATCGCCGTTTGTAGGTCGTTTGCCGTTATCACATCATAGTCATCACACAAAGTCCAAAACAGCTGCTGAGTGATTGCCTCATCGTCATCTATTACGAGTATTCTCGGTTTCATCACGACCTTGGAGTTGCAATGCCTGTACCTGCTGATGAATAAAATAGGGAAGATGAAGAACTCATCATTATGAGGAAAGCTTTGACGACTGCAAGGGATATTACATGTGAACTTGTGAGCACAACCCCAGGCAATGTGTGCACCCTGGTAGACACTTGTGCAGTGCCTGATTCCGCCGATGAAGTGTCGAAAAACAAGATCTAGCTCTTAGACTCTACTCGCAAGAAGTCGATCCCTGCCGCGCCTTGGGCAACGTCGACAGATGCAACGATCTTTAAAGTCTGTAAGGCTATAGGCTACGGCTCCTCGATAGGAAAGTCGTCGTCGATAACGTCGATTACCTTCAACTCAGCGCCAAATTTCTGGTAGTCACGAAATCGAATTTCGTTCCTTCTTTGAACTACCTGACGTTGGTAAGCGGTGGTCATGAGGATTTCCGAACGGGTCGGAAGTAAATACTGGATCTCGTTAATTGTTACCCAATCGTAATCGATCAGACTTCGGGCGTCAGTAATTGGAAAGTCAGATGGAATTTCGGTGGCAATTTGCTCGAAGCGAATAACCCGATCCTTTTCACGGTCAATCCAGACGCGGCCGCGTGATCCCACGTTGGCCACCAAATTACGATCGGCGGTCAATGAGAGCCGCGAAGATGGTTGCTTCACTTCATATTCATAGACAATGGTGCGTCTACCCTGAACCACATCTGTGTCGACAGCTCGAAAGATAGTCTTACTCTCGGGCTTGAAGACATCTGCCAGCGCGGAAATATATTCAACCCCACTCGAACTCGCACCACCAACGTAGCGGCTATAATCTCTTCCCTGGGTCACTTCCTGGCTCAGTGGCAGACCATTTACCGTAAGGACCTTGTACTCTTCACCGATGGCAGCGCGATAGCTAACCGCGATGGCAAGATTATCCTGTGGGATCCAATTCTTAGTATTTCCATACGCGACCGAACGTCTAATCTGCTGCCGCACGATAAAATCTGGCATGGCTTCAGCGGCTGCCAGAGTTGCGGCACGCGTGCGCGTCAGTAATTCGTAACTTTCTCTTTCGGATGGAAGTGCGTACGCAGTTGGGTCTACCCTTCTACGCTCGGCCTCTTCCAAGGTACGGCGTAGTACGGCGTCGCTAGCACTTTTAGTTCTCACCAGTGACCGCATTCCGTCCGTTAAGGGAAACCCGATACCGCGTTTCCTTATTTCCTCGACTAGTTCGTCACGTTTCTCTGGGTGTTTTGGTAGCTGGTAAAGCAGACTAACGAGTTCCTGACTCGTAAGGGGTTTGTCGGTTGCTTGTGCCGAAACAGGTAGCGAGGAACAAAGTAACGTCAGGACAACAATAGCTAGCAGGAGATGATAAGTATTACGCATGTAAAGCTTCCCGAAATCAATGAATGGTTCCGTTTTCCGATGGGACAACACCAAGCTGTGGTTGCCTTAAGACCTATATATATAGCTTATAGCAGTTGAGAACAAAAGCCGAACCCCAGACTAAGTACAGAGTTGTTTGATTGATCTTTCAAGCACTTCAGTGCAACGGTAAAGGTCATCGAGCGGGACATATTCTCCCGTTCTATGAGCAACCCTGATATTACCAGGCCCCAGAACGACGGCTTCGGCGCCAAGCTCAATCATCTGGGCCGCTTCAGTGCCAAAAGATATCGTGCCGGCCGCCTTGCCTGTGAAGTCCTCAAGCATGCTAACAAGCCGCGAGTTCTCAGAAGTCTCGAATCCCCCGTCGGAGCGTTCGGCATGAACTTCACAATCAAAATCACGGTCGAGTTGCTTCTCTTCAGCTAAGGCTAGTTTCAGTAGGTTTAGCGCGTGATCAGCCGCCTGGCTGGGGATGGGCCGCCATTCAAGCGTAAAGCGACACTCTCCTGCGATAACGTTCTTCGCAGTGCCGCCATTAATGATACCAACATTTACCGTGGTGAAAGGTGGATCAAACAATGTGTGTTCTTCAGCTTCCATCTCCTTTGCGATCCGATCGATTCTAGAGACTAAGCGCGCTGCTCGGGATATTGCAGAAACTCCAAGAGTGGGATACGCACTATGTGCTTCCGTTCCGCGAACAATGACCTCTGCCAGACAATAACCCTTACCGGCTCGCATCGGCTGCAACGACGTGGGCTCACCAACAATGCTGTAACGAGCACTAAAAGGTTGTGCTGCTGCGAGTCGTTTGGCCCCAATCAATCCTAATTCCTCGTCGGCGGTGAACACTAATGCCAGCGGCCGGTGCAAGGTTTGAAGATCGATATTACTCACGGCGTTAAGTGCTGCTGCGATGAACCCTTTGGTATCGCATGCGCCGCGAGCATAAAGATTGCCGTCTCGTTCAACAAGCGTTGTTGCTTCCTTCCAATTTGTATCGTAAGGAACAGTATCTGTATGGCCCACGATTGCAAGTTCTATGTCGCCACCGTCAGGGACTGATTCCGGATATACGGCTACCAGGTTGAACTTCTTGATGCCTGTGACATCGGTGTAGGGATACATGCGAGCGCACATCCCGAAGCTCTCGACGTGTCTGATCAAAAAATTAATGATTTCAAGATTAGAGCGCGACGAGACAGAGTCTATGGCAACTAATTCTGAGAGTATTTGTTTGATATTCATGATCGTAACCAGCGTCTCTTGGAAATTGCTTCCCAAAAGAATCAGGACCATAACTTTCTCTGGAGAGTTTTGAATCTTTCAACAATCTGTTCCTGTTGAAAGTGACGTCCGTCCTCAACGATCCTTTTACCGCCCACAACTACATCGCGTATCGCAGTTCGTGAAACCGAAAACACTATTCCTGCTAAGAGATCAGTTTCATTGAATCCCACGATTGAAGGATCATCCAGCTCAATAGTGAAGAAATCTGCGGGACGCCCTGCCTCAAGTCTGCCGGTCTCAATGCCGATATTCTCGGCTCCATTGATAGTGGCACAATCAAATAGCCGCTGGGCCAGCGCCGACTGATCCTCGTCGTCAGGGGCCAGCAACAGAACTCGATTGAGCTTTTGAAGACGCAGGTGATACTCGAGCTCGCGCGCATCCTCCAGCAGATCGATTTGAACGTTACTATCAGAACCCAGAGAAACCTTTAGATTATTTGCAAGAAAGAGATCTGCCGGCACTACGCCGTCTCCAAGATTTCGCTCAGTAGTTGGGCAAGCACAGATTCTTGCGCGCGAATCGGCAAGCATTCGAGCTGCTTTCGGCGTTATGTGAATCACATGTACACCTGTAAACCCTTCACTCAACAAACCTTCTGTGCTCAATAAAGCTACCGGTGATCTTCCATATTCTTCGATACAGGCTGACACTTCACCAGGCTGCTCTGCCACGTGCATGTGTATTGGTAGTTCCTGTTCCATTCCCAACCGAATCACCTGCTTCAAATAGCTCAATGGCACCGCTCTAACGCTGTGGGGAGCTACTCCTACAACTACTTTACTTTTCAGAGGGGCAAGATCTGACTTGAGCCGGTCGAAACGATCTAGATAGACTTCTGGTTCAGCTTCGATAAACCGCTGTTGTAGAGGATTTGGTTCGGTCTTGAAGCCTGATCGCGCGTAGGCAACTCGCAGAAGGGTAATCCTTAGACCCACATCAAGAGCGGCACGCACAACTTCCTTTTCCAGTAGATTTGGATCGTCATAAGGAGTACCGTCAGGAGCGTGATGAAGATAATGAAATTCCCCCACGGCCGTATTACCGCTTAAGGCCATCTCCATAAACGCCATTCGTGAGGCGTCGTAAACGTCTTCTGGAGTAAGACGAGTGGCAGCGCTGTACATCATCTCTCGCCACGTCCAGAAATTATCCAGTGGGTTTCGAGTGCGATATTCGGTTCGAGCGCGGATCACTCGCTGAAAGGCATGAGAGTGGGCGTTAACTAGACCAGGAAGCAGGGCCCGCCCTTTGAGGCGAGTGAGAGTGCCGTCTGTATGTTTGGCGTCTGTATGCTTGGCGTCTTCGATTCTGCTGATTGTGCCATCTTTATCAGTGAGAATTGCAGCTTCTGATTTAAACCCGCCCGCACTAAACAGCAATTCTGGTAACCAGCGCATCATTCGAAATCATTCCATAGTGACGAGTGATGAGTGATGAGCAATATTACTCATCACTCGTTACTCATCACTCATCACTCATCACTTGTCTCGCTTCTTCTCTGCAATCCAGCCATTCACATGCTGTTCTAATACATTGAGCGGAACAGCGCCCAATCCCAAGACAACATCGTGGAATTCGCGTATATCGAACCTTGTCCCAAGCTCGCTTGCAGCCCGACCACGTAGTTCTTTTATTTTGAGTTCGCCAGTTTTATAAGCGAGCGCCTGACCCGGCCAGGCGATGTAGCGATCGATCTCATTTACAATGTCGAGTTCCTGTTTTGGAGCGTTCTCCATAAAAAAATCAATCGCCTTCTGCCGACTCCAGCGCATCTGGTGAAGCCCCGTGTCCACAACAAGTCGTACGGCACGCCACATTTCGTAGGTCAGTTGCCCAAACTTGTCATACGGATCTTCATAAAGACCCATTTCCTCACCAAGCGATTCCGCATATAAAGCCCACCCCTCAACGAAGGCTGTATACCCACCAAAGCGTCGGAAATTTGGCACTTCACCAAGCTCCTGGGCCAAGGCTATCTGAAGATGATGGCCCGGAACTGCCTCGTGCAGGGACAGAGCCATCATCTCCCATTTCGGACGTGTCTCGGGTTTATACAAATTAACGAAATAGGTCCCGGCTCGTGAACCATCAGCAGCAGGCTGCCGGTAATAAGCAGTCGTTGTGTCCGGAGCAATTGCTTCCGGAATCGACTCAACACCGTAGGGCATGCGCGGCAATGTCCTGAACACTTTTACCAAATGAGGATCGATCCGCTTTGAAATGGCTTGATAAGCAAGAAGCAGATCTTCGGGAGTATCGTAATAAAAGCGCTTGTCTGTTCGAAGAAACGTGAAGAAGTCCGACAGGCTTCCCTTGAAACCTACCTTATCCATAACCTTCTGCATCTCTCCACGGATGCGTTTGACTTCGTTGACACCTCGCTCGTGTACTTCACTGGCTGTCGTATTTGTTGTTGTAAACTTGCGAACGAAAAAAGCATACGTTTGCTCGCCCTCTGGCATCTGCCAAATACCTACTGACTCGAAGGTTGTGGGCACGTATTCTTCAACAAAGTACTGCCGAAACCGTTTGTAAGAAGGAATAAGGTTAGCGTTGATCGCACTTGCCGCTTCACGCTTTAGCCGTTCCTGCTCGTTTGTAGGGATAGTATTTGGGAAGCGACTAAATGGCTTATAGAAAGGACTATCTTCGGCCTTGTCGACAATCTGCTTTTCGATCTGAGGAGGTATGCGCTGAACAATCACCTTGGGGAGCACGATGCGTTCCTTGCTCCCTTCACGCAGCAGTGCAATAGTCTGATCCATATAAGTCGGAAATGAGCGTAGCCGCGCAATCCAATCTTCATAGTCCTTCACCGTCTCAAAGCGAAGGGAGTCCGCAAGTTCATTTTCGGTTTGAACACCGCCACGTTGATTCAGAGGAATGAGATACCAGCGGTAGCGATACTCTTCAACACCTGTTTCGTAATCTCTTTTGAAAAGGTCGTAATTCAGTTGGTCTTGGGGGGATAGTTTGCTGCGATCAATCTTGGTTAGTTCTGCCAAGACTTCCAAGTTCCGTGCATGACGGTTCTTGATTGCCTCGAGACTAAGATCCCGCCAGCGGTCATTCCAGCGCCTATCGCCCAACTGTGATGCTCTTGTCGGATTCTGCTGCATCTGATACTCCCACTCACGGGCAAACAGATCATGAAGAGCTTTCGCAGTTTCATGGTCTTGGCTCACCGCAGTCGCAACAGCGCAGAAAATAACTACTGCCAACGTGATTGTTCGAAGGGCAATACTTTCCATTAATTACTCCAACTTTTGTTAGTCAGTTAACTGTCTTGAGATTACTTCCAGGACCATGACACACGACGTTAGGCCTCAGGAAGAAAAAAACTAAGCTGCGTTACGATACAGTGAAAAATACCAGCACTGAGCGAGGCGGTCAAAGCACGTCACAAGGAGCAGAGCATAAGACCGAAGCTCGAATTTGATTGAGATATTGTTCGCGCAATTTGGTGTGAGCTTAGTAGACGCCTCACATACCTGCAGACTGATCTGCGAAGCACAAACGAAATCGCACAGGAATTTATTGTTAGATTAAAAAACAAAACAGCAGCTTTTTGTTGACTAACTCATTTGTATTTAGGTAAATTCTCGTGCTCTTCATTGCTACCAAATAGGATTCCTGCAATCCACATGGAACTTAAACGAAAGTTTATCTTAGGAGGCCGAGGATGAAACCTGTTCTCCCCCGCGCTCGCCAAACCGGATTAATAATTAAGCACCTGCCCGATGAAACCCTCGTTTACGATCTCGAAAAAGAGAAAGCGCATTGCCTAAACCAAACCGCCACCTTTATCTGGAAGAACTGTGATGGAGCCATTACACCCAAAGCTTTGGCAGGCAAGATGGAAAGGGAATTGGGTCAGCCCGTTTCGGAAGAGATGATCTGGCTGGCGTTAGACCAGTTGGAAAGGTTCAATCTTCTTGAGGATCGATTGATAAAGCCCATGCACCTGGCATCAATGTCAAGACGAGATTTGGTGCGGCGGATTGGTGTTGCGGCTCTTTTGCTTCCCGCGATCGTTTCAATTACGGCGCCTACCGCTCAAGCTCAGGTGTCCTGCATTGCTTCTGGAGACCTATGTCACCCCCAAATCCCTTGCTGTGATCCAGGTGGCTGCAATCCGAGCGGTAGATGTAGGTAGTAAATCAGATTTTTTCAAACAGTGGGTTAAGGATTGAGTTCTTAAGCTCCGCACGAATATCCTTAGCATCCTTCTCAATTGTTGGCTGCAGTCCCTTCAGTAGAGCTTCAATTGCAAAAATTGAGTCGTTGTTTAGAGCTGGAATACCTAAAGCAGTTGAACTTTGTGTTGGTAACACAACTGTCCGCGATAAGTCTTCAATCCAGTCCAGTACCGTTTCGCCTGGATCCTGGGCAGGATATTGTTGACCAACTAACTCTAGGATTCTCTTCCGATCCGGAACATTCAGCAATAAAGCCAGGAAAAAGCGATGTTCCTCGCTCGTAATTGTTCTCCGGCGCTCCACTATCCGTAGCTGTCGCTCTTGTTCCTCCAAAACAGGAAGTACTACATCCACTAGCTCGCCATGAACTCTGCGTGCTTCATCAAGAATTGTCGCAAAGCGGTCCCTTCCAGTTGGCAGATTAAATAGGTCACTAATCTGGTTGTGTTTTAGGTGATAAAACGTCTCCTCCAAAATCAGATAGGCAGTTTGAAAGTCTGACCTACGCACAGCGTCTGTAATCATTGAGTCAGCTTCTGTGTGTCTGGTGCCAAGCAGCAGAGAGACGCTCTGAAGCTTTTTCATCATCACGGGGTTACGGTAGAAAGGGTCAGAAGCAATGTACGGTTTTCGATAACTATATTGAACTCCAGCCGCTTGTGACGCTTCAGTACGAATGGTCACAGTGGCCGAGGGTCTATCCAGATGGAAGAGTGAGTGGATGAATTCGCGCCCGGGTAGGATTCTCCTCACATCGCTCTGTTTCAGTTGTTCAATACTCTGAAGGGCGATCTCTCCAATTGAAAAATGCTCATTAATCTTATGCAGCTCTTCAAAAGTGTATCGGCTATGGAGACTCGATCCGAGCAACACTTGAAAAGCACCACAGAACGAATGCTGGTGAATGGTAGTGGTTCCGTCTAACCAATAGTAGACATCGATATAGAACCGGGGTCCACTGAAGAGCGTAATCGGTGGGTTTCCGAAACTGCCCTCAGGATCCTTTTGGTCAGGAAGCGAAGATGCCGATTGCACCCAGCGGATGATCTCCCAGGCATCAACCCGTTCGCAGAAATCGGCGCTCTCGAGAGCTTCGGCAGCTATATCTGGAAAAACTTTGTCAGAGTAGTTAGAGGCCCGCCATCGATCTTCAACAAGCGCTCCAAGCTCATTGAATACTTGCATCGCAAGGTTCTCGATTCTTTAAGTGTCGGTGAATGGTAACGGGGAAATGGTGAATCGTAAATGGTGAATCGTGAGTCGTAAGTCGTGAATCGTGGATCGATTGCCGATTTCACGATTTACGATTCACGGTATTTAACCAATCTCAATACGCACAGTTTTAACGCCTTCGTTTACATCAACATTTATGACTCGCGGATCTTTTTCCTTTGTGACAAAAGTGATGTCTCCACTGCGCTCGAAGCGAGCACTTTCAACCTCACTAAGATCATTCTTCCCAGTGAGTCGCAGGGCGCTGATCAAGTCTTTTTCGCTGATATGACTCTTGCGCATCTGTTCCCAAAGGATCTTTCCTTTATCGACAAGTAATCGATCACTGCCTTTGATAATCGTGCCAAATCTATCAGCGTGAAACGCAGTCGCTGCCATAATCCAGTGCATTCCAACTAACACAAACCCAGCGCCCAATGTAGGGAAGAATGGGGCGTTGCCGGTAATAGCACGGCTTATCACTGAACCAAGCACGATTCCCAGGATCACATCAAAAGCCGTGTTCTTGCCCATGAACCGCTTCTCACCCAATCTCAGCATCAGAATCGCCGCAAGGTAAACAACAATCGCGCGAATAGCCATTTGCCACCAACTGAGTTCAACCTGATCCAATCCGAGTACCATGTGACCAGTTCCCCACAAATCGTTGAGCATATTTTCCTCCGGTCATACTAATTTATTCTGTTTTAGTTCTTCTTCGGTCTCCGAACTTTCGTCTCTCTCGCCAGGCCGAGTCTCACCAGGCAGCTTGGCGTCATTCACACCAGCTTGGGCCGCCGCATGTTCAATTACCGCGTTTAATTGTCCTCCAACCATGATTGCAGCGCCGGTAAGATAGAGCCACAACAGTAGGATCATCACCACCCCAAGAGAACCGTAAGTGACGCTATATGTGTTGAAATAGGAGATGTAAGTTCTAAAGGTGAATGAGACCAATAGCCATAGTGTCAGGCCAAGCACAGAACCTGGCGTGATCCATTGCCACCTTATCTCTTTTACATTTGGGGCAAAGTAGTAGATGAGGGCGAAAGCAAAGAGTACAAATGAAAGCACTATTGGCCATTGCAAAATTCTCCAGAGGAACGAAAAAAACACGCCAAGGCCTAGCTTCTCAGCTAAAACGAGCCCAATCGTCTCTCCTTGGACCAAAAGGATCAGGGCAGAGACAATCAACAACTGCAAAGACACAGTTAACCCAAAAGAGATCCCTTGGACCTTCCACAGTGGGCGGGTCTCCTTGACACCGTACGCAGCGTTGAGCGTGGAGATCACTGCCCCTACTCCAAAAGAAGCAGTCCAGAATGTCATGAGCAACCCGAGAGACAACTTCCCGCCGCTTCGATTCTCTGTGATCTCGTCCAATGTGCTGGTGATGAGTTCGTAGACTGTGTACGGGACTACAGTTTGCAAGTAACTTAGTAGGTTGGTGCGCAGTTCCCTGCCGGGCTCGGCCAGGTAACCGAAAAGAGAAGCAAGAAAGAAGAGGAACGGAAATAGAGAGAAGAGAAAGAAGTATGACAGTTGCGCAGAACGAGCAATAACATCGTCAATATTAATCCGGTGCCATAATCTTCTGACGATCTCTCTTCGACTCAATCCACCAAGTGCCCATAACGAAGCCATTATTGCTTTCGCCTCCAAATACGAACAGGGGTTCAACATAGTTGGTTCTATGTTATAAAACTCCTACGAACGCTGCGTTGTACCTCGGCTGCACGGAGCATTCCGGAGTTTGTGGGAAAATTGTGACGAGCCTGCTGCTATCCAGTAAAAAAAGTGCCTTACACGGTTCAACGCGCGTTGAGCAGGAGTTATCTCAAAAAACAGCAGCAGCTTGACTATTTGCAGGTCTGTAACTATTATTGTTACAAAATGAGGCATTAGGCAGTCTCCTGTAAGTTATGACGAGTAGCAGATTTGCAGTTGCGGTTCATGTTTTAACACTGATGGCGTCGAATGATGAAGAACCGCTGAAGTCTGATCAGGTAGCAACTAGCGTAAACACAAACCCTGTGGTCATTAGGCGCATGCTCTGCGAACTGGCTCAAGCCGGACTGGTGCTTTCACAAACGGGTTCACAAGGGGGATCAAGGCTAGCTCGAAATCCCAGTGAGATTACATTGCTGGACATTTACGGCGTTGTTGAAAGAGGCGATGTGTTTTCGCTTCATAAACAACCACCAAATCAGCAGTGTCCCGTAGGTGTAAATATCGAGAGGGTATTAGGAGAAGTGCTGGAAGAGGTAAATTCTGCAGTCGAAACTGTTTTAGCAAAAATCACCATAAAGGATGTCGCTCGACGTCTAGAACCGTGTGACACCTCGACGGTAGTAGAGAAGTTCCGGAAAAGAGCCTAAGGGAAAATGCAATATCCAAATATCGATTGGTTGGCGTTGGAGAACGGGCAAGGTCCGGGTTCGCTCAGGGAGCAGAATCAGTCGGAAGACGAAGGTGAGCTATTTGATACCTATTCTCGGGCCGTCATGAGTGCGTCGGAGAAGGTTAGCCCTTCAGTTGTGTACATCGAGGTTCAACAGGAAACACCAAGCAACGCTCGAAGGCGAAGTCGTCGTCGCCCGCAGGAGCTTCGTGGTAGCGGGTCGGGGTTTATCTTCACGCCTGATGGCTTCATACTTACTAACAGCCACGTGGTGCATGAAGCCAAAGATATACAGGTGACGATTTCCGATGGCCGAAAATGCCAGGCAGAACTTATCGGGGACGATCCCGATACAGATCTCGCAGTTATTAGGATCAACGCACCCAATCTAGTCCCAGCTTATTTGGGTGATGCTCAAAGAATTCGCGTCGGCCAATTGGCAATTGCGATAGGAAATCCATACGGCTTTCAGTACACAGTGACGGCGGGAGTAGTAAGCGCCCTGGGTCGTTCATTGCGGGCTCAATCGGGGCGATTAATGGACGACGTTATCCAAACGGATGCAGCCCTTAATCCCGGAAATTCAGGGGGACCCCTAGTAAACTCCAGAGGGGAGGTCATTGGGGTTAATACGGCAATGATTCTTCCGGCTCAGGGAATCTGCTTCGCTACCTCTATAGACACGGCGAAATTTGTCGCAAGTAGGTTGATCCGCGATGGACGTGTTAGTCGGAGCTACATAGGACTTGCAGGGCAAAATGTAGAACTCCCGCGTCGTATTGTCCGTTACTACAACCTGCCAGTGGAAAGCGGCATCTTGGTTGTTTCGACTGAAGACGACAGCCCAGCGCGGAGGGCAAAAATACTGTCGGGAGACATCATTATTGGGTTCGAGAATCATCCGATTAGCGGCATCGATGACCTGCACCGTGTACTTACGGAAGAGCAGATTGGACGCCCGAAACAGTTAGTTATCATCAGACGTACTGATAAATTGGCGCTGACGGTGGTTCCAGAGGAGTCTGAGGGGCAAAAAGCCATAGAAAAGTAGTTGCATCTTAAATAATCTAGGAAATAATCACCTGAAAGGTGGGTCACGAATGACCAGATACGAAAAAGAGCAAGGTGGTACTGGTTTGATGGTTACAGTGGGTCGAACATTTACAGGCGCCGACGAAGAGCGCCCGGAAGAGGCTATCTCCATTGAGGAGATAGACGAGGTGCTACAAAAACTAGAGACACCTAATCTAACTGGAGCCGAGGACGACGAGGCTTCAGTTGAAGACGTACAGGTGGCCACAACCTTAACTGAAGAAGATTCTGAGGCGTTGGCTGAAGAGGTTGAGCTTGATCTTTCAGCAAGCGATTTTGATAAGACTTCAGATCCCGTACGTCTCTACATGCGCGAAATGGGTGTCGTACCGCTCCTCACCCGTGAACAGGAAGTGGCAATTGCCAAGAGGATTGAATGGGGTCTTAAACGGTCGCAGAAAGCGATTACACGATCACCAATTGCCATTCTCGAGCTTCTGAAGATTGGTGGAGAGCTGGAAAGCGGAACTTTGGCCATTCGCGATGTTGTATCCTTCTCAGATCAAATGGAGACTGAGGAACCTGAGGATCGGAAAGAGGAGTACTTTCAGTGGACAGTTGAGTCAATTCAGCGGGTGCGGAAGCTCAATGGTCGAGCTCTTAAAGAGTTGAAGCAACTAACTGCTGAACAGAAGCAGTCTCGGGCTAAACGATCGAAGAAGCTTTTGAGGCTTAGGGGCAAACTCGCTCGCACTCGACTCGAAATTGCCAGAGAGATTGGCGGTCTTCATCTGAAACCTGAGGCTCGTCAACGCCTGATAGACGCAATCGGCAAGGTACACCAAGAGGCCAGGAAGCTCGAACGTGAGATCCAAGCTTCAAATACGAAGCTTGGACACAAACGGATAAAGGCCGAAGAAGCGCGAGAAGTAAAGAGACGGATTACCGCCGCGCGGCGGCGTCTGCGTGAAATCGAGGCCGAGCATCATATCTCACCTTTAGAGATAAAACGCTCATATCAGATGATAATGGCTGGTGAAGCTCAAAGTGCCGCGGCCAAACATGAACTGACGGAAGCGAACTTGCGGCTCGTCATCTCTATAGCAAAGAAATACCAGAACCGCGGTCTCCAATTTCTTGACCTCATTCAGGAGGGTAATATTGGATTAATGAGAGGGGTGGAGAAGTTTGACTGGCGACGTGGCTACAAGTTTTCCACCTATGCTACCTGGTGGATCCGGCAAGCGATCACGCGCGCAATTGCCGATCAGGCACGCACGATTCGTATTCCTGTTCACATGATTGAAGTGATGAACAAGCTAAAGAATACTTCTCGTGAACTGGTTCGAGATCTCGGGCGAGAGCCAACAACTGAGGAGATTGCGCGCCGGATGGATACGTCGGTAGAAAAGGTCAGCAAGGCAATTAAACTAATGCAGCAGCCGGTGTCGCTCGAAACCCCAATCGGCGAGAGTGGCGATTCACAACTTGGGGATCTGATCGAAGACAAATCAAGTCAAAGTCCGGCTGAGCGCGTAATTACGTCAAACCTGCGCGAGATCACCGGCGACGTACTTCAAACGTTGAGCCCACGCGAAGAGAAGGTTATTCGTATGCGATTTGGGCTTGATCATGAAGGACATGAACGCACTCTCGAAGAGGTGGGACAGGACTTCAATGTGACACGCGAACGAATTCGCCAGATTGAGGCTAAGGCGTTGCGGAAGTTACGGCACCCTTCAAGAGCTCGTCTCTTGAAGAACTTCATCGAGGGCCAGAAGGACTGAACTCGAAGACAACACAGGCAATTCAAAGGGATGAGTGTAGAGGCTCATCCCTTTTTTCATTGAACCGTGAGTCGCCTCAGTTTTCCAGGCAGCGAAGTGGTACCTGCAAACCACATCCTGCAACAATGTAGCAACTTCGTGATCATAAGATTGTGACCTCATCATAAGCGGGCCGCGGCGCGCTACTTCCTTCATCACGGCATACCTCTTGCCCCCAAAGCCTTTCGCAAATTCTTAAGCTGGATAGATAACTTTAGTGGGGTGCTGAAAAGGACGACACCTTGAAGCAGTTCACAAAACGAGAGGGAATGCTATGAGGAATATAAGAATCTGGCCGCACGTAACTATTGCCATTGTTGTTGCTTTGGTCGCCGGCATTGCTGTGGCCCTACTGATGAGACAACGAACGTCAGCCGAGGCTTTGCCACATGCGGCACGCATTCAACGAGTAGATGGCGAAGTAGCCCTGCAGAATGGTCCATATGACGAGCCGGAAAGCGCTGCCGCTGGAGAGTGGATCAGGGCTGAACCTAATCAGCCTTTCTCCGTTGGAGATCGCATTTATACGCGTGAGAACTCACGCGCAAGTCTGGCGTTCAGTGGACGAAACTTTGCGCAGCTTGATCCGAACACATCGCTTGATGCGTTGATGTTTACCGATAACCGCACTCAACTCGCATTAAGGAATGGGTCGGCACTGTTTGACGTCGGATACCTGGATTCAGGAGGACTGTTTGAGGTGGCGACGCCATACGGCGCTGTCAATTTTAATGAGCCAGGTCTGTACAGTGTTGCCCTTGACGAGGGTGGTGTTCTAATCGCGGCGCTTAGTGGTCTAGCTCAAGTAGTAGGAATGGATGGTAGCGGACAAATTAGAGCTGGAGAGGTTCTGAGACTTGTGGGTGAGACCGCGGCTGATATCGTCTTGTCGCGACTAAACTCGCAAGATGCTGGTTACCTGGTTGACGACTACTACAGCTACCAGTATCCAAACTATTACGACGGGCGATATCGTGACTACAACGTCTATATGGATGATCCGTTCTTCTTTGACCCGTATAGGCGCAATGTTAGTTATCAATATGTGACACCAATCATTCCCGGTGTCAATGATCTTGACTATTACGGCAACTGGGTAAACCTCGCGGATTACGGTCATGTTTGGACGCCCCGGGTTGCGAGCGGCTGGGCTCCATATCAGGAGGGTTATTGGATCAATCACTATCCTTATGGCCCAACCTGGGTTTCTACGGAGCCATGGGGCTATGCGCCGTATCACTATGGACGTTGGGCGAATGTTGGGAACCAATGGTACTGGATTCCAGAGGCAGTAAACACAAGGCCGACTTATTCGCCGGCCCTCGTTGCCTTTGTTCCTCTTGATGGTTCAAATGCCATTGGCTGGGTCCCGCTTGGCCCAGGTGATCCATACATCGTGCGGTACTACGATGCGGACTGGCAACCACACTACATAACGCGTGCGGATGTTGCTCAGCATCAATTAATCAATTTTGGCGTGCCCGGTGCGGTAACAGTCGTTTCTGTGGACGAGTTTGGACGTGTGATTGATCACCGGCGCATAAGGAGAGTAGAGCCTCACGTTTTAGCCCAAGTGAATCCAGTACTTGAACCGTTATTGCTGACGCCGCTGAGAAATGCGGTGCTGCATTCAGCGTGGGGACGAGGCAAGATCTCGATTCCACCAGGCATTGCCAAGAAGCTTATCGACACACATGTGGTTATCAGCGATGAACCGAGTCCGCCACCCTTCAGAAGGGCGCTAACCCGGAACTTGCGGCTCGAACCTGTGCCGGCACGGGTCAGAAACCGGAAGCTGGAAGTTCGTGATGAGCGTCAACGGCAAGAAGCTCGAGGACCGGACCGCACGGTCCCACCAGCCGCTGAAAGAGAACGAGGTATCAGTGGGCAGGTGGGACCTCCTGAAGGCCAGGGAGGCCGTGGAAGAGGTGCGCCTGAACGACCACCCCAAGCCGAGGGTGAACGAGTAGGGAGTCCCGCTCAGCAACTGCCGCAAGCAGAGCGCCCTCAGCCACCGCAGCAGCCGCCAGGGAAGGCTGAAGGAAAGAAGGGCCCACCAGAGAAAACTGGTGAAGGTACTAAGGGCAAAGGCAGAGGCGGAAAACCATGAAGGAAGCAAACTGTAGGGGAGGCGCCCCGCTGGGCGCCCCCGCTTTCTCTTCAACGTCCGGTCGCCCCACCCAGGAATATCCCTTAGCTTCACCTTAAACTGATTCCCTCCCAGATCTTGGATAATGACGCGATCAGACAACACGATAGGGCGGATGAAAAGGTAGACGCGTAAGTGTGAGTGAATGCTCAGAAGGAAATTGGTGCCGGAGGTCGGACTCGAACCGACATGAGGAGTGAACCTCGCCAGATTTTGAGTCTGGTGCGTATACCAATTTCGCCACTCCGGCGTGAGTGCGACGAATAATAAAGGTTCTTAGTTCGACGCGCAACGGACGATGGATTATTGACAGAAAACGGTCGGCTATCGGTTTTCGCTAGCGCGACATGCTGCTATTTAGGTTGGAACAATTCAAGTTAATCAGCCTTTTTCTCTGTACTCAACCGCACACAGCGAAGGGCCCTGTGAAATGATTCTTTCGAAAGGCTGGAAAATCCTTTTTAAAAAGGCCAATTCAAGAGTTGTAAAAACATGTTTGCCACCGAGGCCGAAAATCGCTAGAATGCCTGAGCCCTCCCTCTGCGGCCTGCGGCGTTAGATCCTCAAGCAACTTCGCCATCATTTTCCTCGAAGAAAAATTTCCTCAATTCAAAGAATCCTTACCAGGTTGAAGTGCTTTGCTGTCTTATCCTGCTGAAGTTTGGAGCTGAAAAACGATGCCAACTGACTCAAAGTTCCGGATCCTCATTGTCGACGATGAAATAGGGATCACCGAGGTCCTATACGATTTGTTCAGCGAAACGCACGATTGCGATACCGCTGCGTCGGCAGAAGAGGCGCTGGAGCAATTGCGCGATAAGGATTATCAACTGGTTCTCAGTGACATAACAATGCCTGGTATGAGCGGACTTGAAATGATTCCGCATGTTAAGAGGCAGTTGCCTAATGCGGTCGTGGTTATGATCAGCGGCGTGCAGACAGTTGAAAGCGCCATCGGAGCCTTGCGCCTTGGCGCGTTCGACTACGTGATGAAGCCATTCGATCTGCGGCAAGTTGAGGCTGTAGTAAAAAGAGCTCTTGAACACAACGAACTGATTACCGCGAAACAGCGCTATGAGACGCAACTCGAACAGCTTGTTGAGCAACGGACGGCAGAACTTGACCGGGCTCTCGAATCTTTGGAAGAGGCTTACCGCTCCACTCTTAGGGCTCTTACGGCAGCCTTGGAGACCAGGGATTCGGAGACGCATGGACACTCTGAACGGGTCGTCAGCTACAGTCTCCGGTTAGGCCAGGAATATGGACTGAGCGCGGCGCAGATGAAAGCTCTTGAATTCGGTTCTTTACTTCACGACATCGGAAAAATTGGTGTGCCAGATTCAATTCTCCGCAAGCCCGGTAAATTAACAGACGAAGAATGGACACGGATGCGGGAGCATCCGCATCATGGGCAGCAAATCCTACGCGGAATCGAGTTCCTTGAGGGCGCAGCGCAAGTGGTGGCTCAACACCATGAGAAGTGGGACGGTTCGGGTTACCCTCTGGGTCTTCGGGGTGAAGAGATCGATCTCTGCGCCCGCATCTTTGCGGTGGCAGATGCCTTCGACGCAATGACAAGCGATCGTGTTTACAGGCGCGGTAAGTCGTACGAGGCAGCGGCCAAGGAGCTAGATGATTGGTCGGGAAGGCAGTTTGATCCTAAGGTTGTCTTGGCTTTTCATCGTGTCCCCAAAGAAGATTGGGAAGAGCTTCATAGAAGGTCTTTGATCGTCCAAAATGACGACGTTAAGACCCGACGAAATGGATCAAGGACCCCGCTACAAGTCCGCAGTTATGACCACCTAAGATCCGCCGCCAGCCTGTTGGCGCGGAACAACATAGCCTCGTCTTGAACGAAGATTTAGACCGACTCGCCGTGAAGCGACCTCGATTCGACGATACTCACCGGGATTTGCAGATGCTAAGGGCCGCTTTGGCTGGTAAGTAACCACATATTCGGCTCCGATCTCTTTCGCCACATCTTTCGTCTGCGCAATCATTTCATCTCGCGAAACAGGTAGTACAATCCTGCCGCCGGTTTCATCGGCAATCTCCTTTAGCAGTAATTGACTCTGCCTTACAGCATTCTCGTAAGCTATGCGCTGGCGTCGCATTGCTGGATCGAAACGAATGCCGACTCCATAAGTAGGACTCCTTGTAGTACCGGGAGGTAGAGTTGGATCTGTGGCAGTAATCGGATCAGAGGATGGCGGAAGCTGTCGCGCGGTTAGTCCACCCCCTTTAGATTTCTCTTTTTGTCGCACAAACTCCGTATAACTAATTATGTGAACGGTAGCCCGTGCTTCCATCAGGTCTTTGACTGCCTGAGCCCGGCTTGACTTTCTACCCTCCGTATCCACTCCATCCGTTATGAACACGACGTGTCGGGTTCCTTCGGGACGAGCATTAAGGTGTTTAGCTGCAGCGCTAACAGCATCCGAAAAAAGGGCTCTTTTGCCGCTCGATACTTTTCGCTTAATGGTACGAGTTAAAGCCTGTCGGTCTCTCGTCCAGGGCTGAAGCAGTTCAACTTTGTTGTTGAACTGCATTACCGCTACCCAAGCATCCTGACTTACTCTCGTTAACAGTTCAAGAGCTACATCACGAGTTAAATCCACCCGCTTAGACATTCCACCAAGTCCTGTCCCCTCTCCGCCAGTATCAAGCACAATAAGCAGGTTAGAAGGAATCTTTCGAACACTTCGAATCTGCTGGGCAACACCGTCTTCGAGAATCAGAACATCGTCAAGTTCAAGGGTTGGATCGAAGTTACCGTATTGATCCTGAGCCAGCACTTGGAGTCGAACCTCCTCGGTAAAGACTCGTACTGGATCTTGTTCGTCAGCAGCGTTTTCCGACGGTGGCCGAGATGAACGTCCAGACTGCTGGCCGCCCACGGGAGTTGTGGCTCCCAGCAGGCTCGGTAAAAGCAAGAAGATTATGAAATTCTTAATAAACACCGATAGCAATTTGGCTTGTAGTTAAGATTACGCGGCTTTGATGCAATAGTAACCCGGCTTTCGTTGCCTGCATTTATCCAGATGCCTTTCGAGCTTGGGCCTGCACGGCAGTAATAGCAACAGCGTTAACGATGTCTTCAGACTTGCAACCTCGTGACAGATCGTTGGCCGGTCTGTCGAGACCCTGCAAAATGGGTCCAATGGCGGTCGCTCCCGCAAGCCTTTCAGTAAGTTTATAAGCGATATTTCCTGACTGTAGATCCGGAAATACGAGAACGTTTGCCTTCCCGGCAACTGGTGAACCCGGGGCTTTGGAATGAGCGACTGACGGAACGATGGCGGCGTCAACTTGAAGCTCTCCATCGATCTCGAGTTCCGGGACTCTCGCCCTAACAGTTTTGGTAGCCTCGACCACTTTGTCTACCAAACGGTGTTTGGCGCTCCCTTTGGTGGAGAAGGAAAGCATAGCGATGCGGGGTTCTACACCTAAAAGAGCACGGCAGGATTCTCCGGATGCGATTGCAATGTCAGCAAGTTCCGCAGCGGACGGATCGACAACTACACCACAGTCCGCAAATATTAGCCCACCGTTGTGACCGAAGCTAGCCTCCCGCAAGCTCATCAAAAAGAAGCCTGAGACGAGCTTTAACCCAGGTCTCGTCCCGATACAGTAAAGCGCAGCCCGTACAGTGTGAGCAGTTGTATTCGTAGCTCCCGCCACCGAGCCATCTGCGCGCCCGGTACGCACGAGTAGGTTGGCATAATAGAGTGGATCCATCACCATTGTGCGTGCTTCATCAGGCATCAGACCCCGCGCACGGCGAAGCTCATGAAACAGAGAAACCATCTGCTCAAAGTCGCGCGCACGTCGATGATCAATCACCATGACGGCGCCAAGATCTGCGTGTTCTCGCTGAGCCAATTCACGAATTTGAACCTCATCGCCCAGAAGTGTTATGCGGGCGATTCTCTCTCGAGCGCATGTGGCAGCGGCGACAACCACGCGCGGGTCATTTCCTTCGGGAAGAACAATGTGCTGAATGTTGGCAGCGGCACGTTGTCTGATTCGTCCAAGTATGTTCATGAGTAAAAAATTCGGTTTGTAGTAAGGTCTGTTAATAGAACTGAGGAGTCTAACGAAGTCCCGTTTTCGGGACAAGTTTTCACAGGACCCAGACTCGTGGTAGGTTTACGGTAAGTCTCCACTGAGGAAATGGGAGGGTTTATGGCCGCACTTGAGGCAAAGCTTCGTTTGCGTAATGTGCTTCTGTTTATTCCGAATATGGTTCTCCTGTGCCTTCGCCTTCTCAGCGACAGTCGAGTGCCGCGCGCGGAGAAGGCTCTCGTTGCTGGAGCTATCATCTATGCGCTCATACCGTTGGACCTTATTCCTGACATGATTCCATTCGTCGGCCAGATTGATGATGCTTATCTAATATCCTTAACGCTGTTGCGTCTTATGCATCGTTCAGATCCGGGAATTCTCCGTCAACATTGGAGTGGTGGTGGCGATATAGTTGATTTGATAGAGGCAGCCGTGGAAACGACAGCACGGTTGTTGCCAACTCCGATTCGTCGCGTGCTCACATCGCGCGTACAACTCTCAACCGACAGCAAGAACTCAAAGGCTCTTCTTGTCGCCACACCACCCGAAGGCTAATAGTCCGACAAACTTCATCAGTTTGTCGTTCGCAGGGTTGTCTGCACAAGCTTCATCACTTTGTGGTTTGCAAGGATTCAGTTTGTAGTGTGAACTGAAGCGTTAAAACCCCGGAGCGCAGCGACAAACTGAAGTTCGTCGGACAGTTTGTCAACTTGCCGCGCCAGCCGGGACACGCTCGTTGGGTTGCTCGTCTTAATGACACTAAACGTTCGTCCATCAGGCGGCTCAGCACTTGAACTATCCTCATCAAGAGCTATCAAAGCCACATGGAACGTTGGTGAATCAGCGATCACAAACCATTCGCGAACCAAAACAAAGCTGGGCTCCAAATAGATAAATCTGATTCGAGGATGAGGAGGCGGAATCCAATCTGGCGCGCCGAATACGATCACTGCTTCTGAAAGGTCGGCTATCCTGAAGTAGCGACTGATAATGGGTTGCAAACACGAAAGGTTCCCAAAACCCGCATAGACCCGCCCGCTGCGGTTGGTTCTTAACAGCAGTTCGTTTTCTATCATCAGCGAGCCATATTCAAGGCACGGCAATGTACCGCGAAAGCGAAAATCCTCTCGGTCAAACTGCTTCCGCGAAATATTAGGAACAACGCCTAGATTTTCTGTGTCTGAATCTGAAAACTGGAGAGCTTGCTCGAAGATCGAGAAGTCTTTCACGGGGCCTCCTTGACCATCATGACTTTCGGGGAGGTTGGTTTTACTAGACTCTGACTTCGATAAAGTTACGAATTATTCGTGAAACTGTTATGGAGCTGATTTGCTTTCAGAATTAGCTCGGTTCAAGATGTCCAAGAGTTTTTCATGGATACCACCAAACCCCCCATTAGACATGATAGCCACCACGTCGCCTTTTTGAAGTTCAGGTTCCAGATGTTTGATGATTGCTTCCGCGCCAGGGAGAGCAAAAGCCGGCTTGTTCTGTTGTGACACATCCCGAATTAGCTTGTCGGTATCCAATGCTCGTCCTTTTTCCGCAACTCTTTGACTGTCAAAAACATTGGCAACAATCACATAATCAGCTGGCCTGAAGGATTTTGCATAATCATCCTGAAAGACTGCCAGGCGTGATGACCATGACCGTGGCTCAAATACCGCAATTAAACGTCGCCCCTCGTACTTTCGTCTTAAGGCTCGCAATGTTTCTGCAACTGCAGTCGGATGATGAGCGAAATCATCGATAATAGTTATCCCATTCACCTCACCTCTGACTTCGGCGCGCCTTCTAACATTCTTGAATGCAAGGAGCCCTTCTTTAATAACTTCACGATTGATACCCCACGCATCCGCCGCAATGATAACCGCAAGGCAGTTAAGAAGATTGAACTCTCCAATCAGCCCCGTCTCAAAGTCACCCCATTTGGAACCATCGCGAAAGACACTGAATCGAGTCACATCATCGCTGTACTTCGTATCGTGTATTTGCCACCGAGCTTCGTTGGATAACCCAAATGTTTCGACTTGCGTAAAGAGTTTCTGACCGAATGAGGCTACCACGTCGCGAACGTTGACACTGTCCCAACCGACAATTAATCGACCGTTGCCTGGCACCAGGTTCATAAATCTCCGAAAAGCAAGTTTGACAGCAGCAAGATCCGGGTAAATATCAGCATGATCAAATTCGATGTTGTTAACGATTGCTATCTCAGGAAGGTAATGCATGAACTTTGGACCCTTATCGAAATAAGCGGTATCGTATTCATCGCCTTCAATAATGAAATACTCACTTTCAGTGACGCGAAAGCTGACCCCAAAGTTCTGGGCTATACCGCCAATTAGAAACGAAGGATTCAGCCCACCTTGATCGACCAGCCAACTTGCAATGCTTGTAGTGGTAGTTTTCCCGTGCGTTCCGGCAACGACTAACGAACGGCGCCCCCGAATAAACTCTTCCTTTACAACTTCTGCTTGCGACCGGTAAAGAAGCTTGCGATTTAATGTTTCCTCCAGTTCTGGGTTTCCGCGTGGAATGGCATTTCCAACGATCACGCAATCTGGAGCTGGGACAAGGTGCTCGGGACGATAGCCATGTTTTAGAAGTATTCCCAGGGATTCGAGCATCGTCGACATTGGCGGGTAAATATTTTGATCAGATCCGGTCACACGGTGTCCGCGCGACTGAAGCATCCCAGCCAGCGAAGCCATCGCAGTTCCACAGATTCCGATTAGGTGGTAGTGCATACGAAAATGGTCTTATGAGGTGGATGAGGATAGCATCTCGGGTCGGAACAAAATGCCGTCTATTTGATAAAGCTCCTGCGTCGCCAGATTTGACCATGCATGCTCCACTGCGCAAAGCCTGAATCCAAGTCCGTAAAGATAGGGCAGCATGTCACAAAGCAAGTTCTCGTTTTCGTAGTTCTTCACCAAAGACAATTCAATTTTCATTCCCACTATTCGCTCAAGCGAAGCCCTCGCTCCTTCAATGACATTTTTCTCAAAGCCTTGGACATCAATCTTAAGGAACAATCTGTTCCCCTTGGGGTAATAAGTGCCTATTAGTGAGTCGATTGTCTTGACCTTTACAATCTCCTGACCGATTACAGCCAACTCAGGGGCGTTAATCACAATGTTGTCTGTCATCCGAAGAAAAGAACTCGCACCACCGCAATCGCCCGAAACATTTATGGTGAGCTCGCCAAGCGCATCCCCTATTGCCGTGTTTTCACAATCCCAAAGCGAATCATTATTAACCCTTTGCTCTAACTGTCTGTAGAGGTGGCCTACAGGTTCGAAGGAGACAATCTTCTGTTTGAATCCTATATTGCGAAAGTATTCCCCCGAAACACCCGCATTAGCTCCGATGTCGAAAATGGTATCCACCTTGTATAACTCCAACAGCGTAGGTAGACAGTGTCGAGGTTGCGGTATGTGCCAGCGGATGTCGGCCCCCACTAAATGAAAGGCCTGCTTAATTGACCTTTTGATGACCGGGTGCATATAAATGTCGTTGCTCTCGTTAGGAGTTACCACTTAAGAGAAACATTGTGAGAAGCGAAGGTTCACAAAAGAAACGAGTGCTAACGCTTCGTCCCGAGATTGTGGCGAATAGAAAGCTTCCCGTCAATTTGAGGGAGGGAGACTGCTGGTTATTCGATCGCGAAATGCAAAGAGTAATCCCTCAAACGTCACTCCTGGAACTGCGGGATGTCAGAATCAGTTCGGATGGCATTTTGCTACAGGCGGGACGGATATTGCCGGAATCGTTTGCTTTCCCGGTGAATAGACAAAACTGGAAGAGACGAAGCGTAATGAAAGTTCTTGTCAGCAACTACTTGTTCAAGCGTGCAAGAAAATTTTCTAACAATGGGCTCTGGGTCACTGACGACTGGAGTCGCGGCTACTTTCATTGGTTGACGGATGTACTTCCAAGGATCATGGCTGTTAAAGATCGGTTAAGTGATTTGGTTCTCCTGCTCCCACAAAGCTACCAAGATTTGGAGTTTGTTCTCGCTTCTTTAAGGCCTTTCAATATCTCCAATGTTGAATTTATCGCAAACAGCGAAGTTCTCGTTTGCGATAGGATTTTGCTGCCTAGTCATACTGCCCCTTCAGGTCATTACAACGAAGAACTCATCCGCAGTGTTGCTGAGCTTCTGACTGGTTGTTACGGCAATCAACCAGCAGAACATCTTGGCGAGAGAATTTATGTTAGCCGTAGTAGCGCAAGAAAAAGAAAAATCGACAATGAAACAGCGTTACTGAACATCTTAAAAGAATTCGATTTCGAGATCGTGCATACCGAAGACTATTCATTCGAACAGCAGGTAAACATCGCATCGCATGCGCGCCATCTCGTTTCTAATCATGGCGCAGGCTTGACCAACATGCTTTTCATGTCCAACAAGAGTAATGTGCTCGAACTACGCCACAAGACTGATAACGTCAATAATTGCTACTTTACTTTGGCCTCGGCACTGAACTTGAATTATTTCTATCAGTCTTGCGAACCTGTGAACTCACGTGAACCTCCTCACACTGCAAACTTGGTCGTTGACGAAACCAGGCTGAGAGAGAATCTTAGACTGATGCTTGCCGGATAAGCGCAAATCAATTGTTGCTTGACGGCAACCTGTCATAAAGAGCGCTCTTCAGATGCTCTAAATGTACTTGTTTAGCAAGTCTTAATTCCGGAGCATTGATGCCGCGCATCCGCCGCCAAAGATGCTGTAGCGAAGCTGTCATATAACTTGCCATCTGATTGGCAACTAATTGATGCTTTTTCAAATACAGCTCCTGAAAGAGGTAGGAAGCATCGAGCTGAACACGCAATTTCTCGAGTTTTGACCATCGCTGAGTAGCACTTTGAGCGCCGTGATGGAGAACCCTCGCAGCAGGCTCGAATACAAGTTGCCAGCCAGCTCGCACCATCCGAAGACACCACTCGTTGTCTTCACCATACATATGAAACCGCTCATCAAAACCACCAATTTCATTTATCACTTCTCGTCTTACAAGGAGCGCTGCCGCGCTTAACATTCGAACATCTCGCCGGCGATTGTGAGCCCAATGCCCGCCAAGAAGTAACTCTCCGCGAATGTACTTTGGAAGAAATAGGTACAATCTCAGATTCGAGAGCAGGATCTCCCAGGCGGACGGTGGATTGCGCCAAACGCTGACTTGAACCGAGCCATCACTATTAAGGATCTTTGGGCCACAAGCTCCGATTCGGGAATTTGAACGAATCGTTGCAACGAGGTTGTCAATACTATTTGGCAGAATTTCGGTGTCAGGATTCAGAAGCATAACCAGAGGGCTGGTAGTCAACGCAAATGCCTGATTGTTTGCCTTTCCGAACCCTTGATTCTCGCTGTTCTCGATGAAATGGAGCCGGTCTTCATTGATGAGTCGGGCAGCCAGTTCCTTTTTTAGAAGGAACTGCAAGCTACTGTCTGTCGACGCATTATCTACGACGATAATCTCATAAGTAGTTTGAGGCTGTGACACAGCAATACTGAGAATGCAACGCTCAAGCAGTTCACCCGCATTCCAATTGACGATGATGATTGAGAGTTGGGGCGAGCCAGTCATTGGGATGAATGGTAAATGGTAAATGGTGAATGGTGAATGGTTAATAGTTAAACGGTTTGGTTATAGCCAGCTCACCATTCACCATTTACCATTCACGATTTACTATTTACCCCTCAAGGATGTGGAGGCAAGTTGCCGGAATTGCTGTTTGGTTACGAAGGGAGCCAGCGAGCAACATAAAAGGGACTTTGCTTTAGCATTAATGCTTGTCTGCTTAATGCCCGACTTAAGAAGCTGATACATGCCTTTCATTTTACTGCCATGCAGTACCTCTTCGACACCCAATAATCCCGCTGTATCAATTGCAAGTTTCCGGTTCAGATTCAGGAGCTCAGCTTCTGTTACCCAACTCTCAATCTTTTCTCTTAAGCGTAAGGTAGAACGGAGCATGAGGCGACTATCTTTACTCATGCTCGTGGGATGTAATCGAACAAGCGCATCGGTATTATTGTTGTAGCGGTACTCAAAACGCTTCTTTTTTATGGCGCACCGGATCCAGTAATCCCAGTCCTCAATTCCTTTTACCTCGCCATCAAAGTCACCAACAGATTCCGTAACACTTCTTCGAATCAGGGGCGCATTCACAACCATAATATTTTGCCTGACCAATTGCTTCAGAATTCCATCACCATTTTTAGACTGAACAATTTCGGAGTTTGCTGTAATAGGCTGCCCTGCGCTTTTGTTCTCAAAGAACTGGACTCCTCCGAAGACAATATCGATCTCTGTATGTTCTTCAAGGAAGGTCAACTGAAACTCTAGCTTTTGCAGTTCAATTAGATCATCTGCATCCAGAAACTGAAGGTATCTCCCAGTGCTAAGCTTTATGCCGACATTTCTGCTGGCTGCTAATCCGCTGTTCTCCTGGGAGACACACCTTATACGTGAGTCTTGCTTCACATACTGAGAAACTACTTCCAGAGAATCGTCCCTTGAGCCATCATTGACAACGATGCACTCCCAGTTTTGAAAGGTTTGGGCTAGGACACTGTCAAGCGCATCTCCAATGAAATGACCATAGTTGTAGCAAGGGACGATTACACTAACCAGAGGCTTGGAACTAACTCTCGAATTCTGTGCGATCATTGTTTAATCGAATCTTTGAGTCACAACCTTGTTCCAGGGGACAGGATCCTGTTCTTAAGCGCGGAGGTTAATAGGGGCCATTGATAATACCGCAAATAAGAGAAGAAAATTTTGCAGTAAGCGCGGCTGCCTTCCGAACTCCAATACCTTTTGCTAATTGCAAGCAGTTCAGACCACTGTTCGTCAGCAGATGAGAAAGACACGCTTCCGCTATCACACCGGAAGCTGGCGAGCACTTTATCGACTATCCTTACCTTCGGGAATTTTTTTGTAATCTTAAGCCAATGATGGTAATCCATCGCATACCGATCTTCTTCATCAAACCCACCGACTTCTTCAATAACTTGTCTCCTTATGAATGTCGTAGGTGCGGCCAATGCCACCCGCTTTCCCCAATGTCTCCAGCATTGGATTAAGTCTGCGCGGCTTGAATAACTTGCTTTCTGGACTCCTGTAACAGAGTTCTTATTGTTTATGATTTGGCAGTTTCCCGAAACTATGCCCACATCCGGGTCTCGTTCGAACTCAGCGGCTATTATTCCAAAGACGTCAGGAGCATAGAAGTCGTCATCGCCAATCACACCTATGGCGTCTCCTGTTGCCATGGCTAAACCCTTGTTGAGAGCATCAGAAATGCCGTTATCTTTCTCAGAGAGCCACTTTATGTGCGAATAATTTGCTGAGTAAGACTGCAGAAGAGAAACAGTCTCATCTGTCGAGCCGCCATCGATGATCACGTGTTCTTTGTGTGGATATGGCTGGCCAGCAACGCTCTCGATACATCGTGGCAAGTACGTTTCGCGGTTGTAAGTTGCCGTAACGGCGGTCAGCTTAAAACTCATCAATTTTAAAGCAGCTTAGGGTGATACAGTCGCCATGCGAGGAACGATTGATGAGTAGGCATTCTATCAACTGAAGGCGGCTACTGTGCTCAGACGTATACAACCTCACGTAGATCTGTCTCATGCTCGATGAACCACGCTACCGTCTTTGAAATCCCATCCTGCAAACGATGTGGCGCCTCGAACCCAAAGAGATTTTTCGCTCGCGTCACATCCAATCTACGACGTGGTTGACCATTCGGCTTGGTCTTATCCCAAACAAAACGACCCTCGAAACCTACTTCCGCTGCTATGAGCTGCGCCAAGTCTCGGATGGTTATCTCCTCGCCAGTGCCAAGATTGACAGGCTGATCTCCATCATAGCGTTCAGTTGCCAACAATATGGCTTCGGCTGCATCCTCAACATAAAGAAACTCTCGGGTGGGTGATCCATCTCCCCACAAAACTATTTCTGGCAGCCCAGCTTTCTTAGCTTCCACACATTTGCGAATTAGTGCTGGAATCACATGAGACGTTTCCAAATCGAAGTTGTCTCTAGGGCCATATAGATTGACAGGAAGCAAATAGATTGCATTGAAGCCGTACTGAGCGCGATAGGCTTGTGCTTGAACCAACATCATCTTCTTCGCAAGCCCATAAGGAGCATTGGTTTCTTCGGGATAACCGTTCCAGAGGTCATCTTCCTTAAAGGGCACAGGGGCATATTTAGGATAGGCGCAGATTGTTCCGATCGCGACAAACTTTTCGACGCCCACCTGGCGGGCACACTCCATCAGTTGGATACCCATAATGGCGTTGTCATAAAAAAAGCGTCCTGGGTTGGCTCGATTGGCTCCAATTCCCCCTACGACAGCAGCCAGGTGAATCACGAGCTGAGGCTTTGAGTCCTCGTAGAGACTCATGATGGCTTCACGGCTGCGTAGATCATAATCCTTGGAACGCGGCACGAAGATGTTTTGAACGTCACGCTCGCGTAACTTGTCTACAACGAACGAGCCTAAAAAGCCCGACCCGCCGGTAACCACCACTCTTTTATCTGACAATTGCATTAGTTCTTACTGATCCAGATGTACTGCGGCAATATCGGCATCCACCATTAAGGTAACTAACTCTTTGAAACTCGTTCTTGGCTGCCACTTCAATACCTGCTTCGCTTTACTGGCGTCGCCAACTAAGAGATCCACTTCAGCAGGTCGAAAATATTTCGGATCGATTTCGACGTGTTTCCGCCAGTCGAGATCTGCATATGAAAAGGCTTCCTCCAGAAACTCCTTAACAGAGTGCGTTTCTCCAGTTGCAATTACGTAATCGTCGGGTTGCTCTTGTTGGAGCATTAGCCACATCGCTTCAACGTACTCTTTCGCGTATCCCCAGTCGCGTTTTGCGTCAAGATTGCCAAGATAAAGTTTGTCTTGGAGCCCGGCCTTGATGTGGGCAACAGCGCGAGTGATTTTGCGGGTAACGAAGGTCTCCCCACGACGGGGGCTCTCATGGTTGAAGAGAATACCGTTACAGGCGAAGAGTCCATAGCTTTCACGGTAGTTTACTGTAGTCCAGTATGCGTAGACCTTTGCGGCAGCGTAGGGAGAGCGGGGATAGAATGGAGTAGTTTCGCGCTGCGGAACCTCCTGCACTTTTCCGAACATTTCAGAACTGCTCGCTTGATAAAACTTCGCCTTGACTCCAGTTTCACGAATAGCTTCAAGTATGCGTATTGTACTCAGACCAGTCACGTCGCCGGTATACTCAGGTATATCAAAACTCACGCGCACATGACTTTGGGCAGCGAGATGATAGATCTCCTCAGGTTGGATACGATAGAGAAGTTTGATTAGATTGGTTGAATCAGAGATGTCGCCATAGTGGAGAAAGAGTTTTGCGCCATTAATGTGAGGATCTCGATAAAGGTGGTCTATTCTACTTGTATTGAAGGTCGAAGCGCGACGTATGATTCCATGCACTTCATATCCTTTATCTAGTAATAGTTCAACCAGATAGGAACCGTCTTGTCCTGTGATCCCGGTGATCAGGGCCTTTTTCATTCACTACTTCCTCGTGTGTGGAAACTAGTGTCAACTGCCACATGAACACAATTCTCTGATGTTCCTGGTTTAGCCAGGTCTACACCGCCGCCAAGCCGCGATTCTGAAGCTTTTCTAAGCGATTAGCTACCTGCTCTTCTATCCAAGCATAGGTAGCACTTAGGCCTTCTTCCAACGTTATCTCCGGCTCCCAACCCAAGACCTCTCGCAAGCGCGTGTTATCCGAGTTGCGACCGCGAACTCCCTGAGGCCCCGGCACGTGCTTCTTTTCGATCTCAATTCCCGCGATGCTGGAAATTATGTCCGCTAACTCATTGATCGTTACCATTCGGTCCTGTCCGAGATTTAAGGGTTCGGAATAGTCCGAACGCATTAGCTTATAAATCCCCTTGACACAATCATCTATGTGGCAAAATGAGCGAGTTTGCTCACCGTCACCCCAGATCTCGATCTCATGATTTCCAGTCAGCTTTGCCTCGGCAATCTTGCGTGCCAACGCCGCAGGCGCCTTCTCGCGCCCACCATCCCAAGTTCCCAATGGGCCAAAGATATTGTGAAACCGCACTATGCGGGTCTCAATTGGATATTCCTCGCGATAATGCAGGCACAGGCGCTCTGCAATTAACTTCTCCCATCCGTAAGCATCCTGAGGTTGCGCAGGGTACGCGTCTTCTTCCTTGAGTGGCGTTACATTGGCATCAAGCTGTTTGAACTCAGGATAAATGCATGCTGAAGACGTGTAGAGATAACGCCGTACGCCATTTTGCCGGGCCGCCTCTAAAGTATGGATATTAATAAGTGAGTTGTTGTGAAGGATCTCTGCATGATGAGCTGAGATAAAACCCATGCCCCCCATATCGGCTGCGAGCGCGTACACCTCGTCAACATCTTGAGTTGCCTGAAGGCAGTTCTCCCAGCGTCTCAAATCAAGTAACTTAAATTCGTCGGCATCTATTTCGCTGTATTCAGGCACTTTAATGTCTACACCTCGTACCCAATACCCCTGACTTTTTAGAAATGTGACTAGATGGTGACCGATAAAACCGCCAGCACCAGTAACCAAAACCTTTGTAGGATTCGCCATATGAGATCTCCTTCTTGAACTGATTGTAGTGAAATTGGCCCCTCTAAGCTTGTGGTAGCTATCCTGACTCAGCTAATCAGAACTAATGGCAGCAGTTGTGAATAACCGCACTTGGTCTTTCAAGGGACCTCTGCCGAGTGCCACATAATTAACGGATGAGTCATATTCTTCGAGCGGGAGAATTCGCCAGCAATCTATGACCGTAGGTCTACCGTTGGAGTAGTTCAAGTCTTGAGGTGATAGCGCCTTAAATTCATCCCATGGTGTTGTGATAACTACTACATCAACCTGTCGCGTGCATTCTTCAATGGAGTTTGCAAAGACAGCTTCTTTACTCAGAACCGCTCTTGCGTTTTCCATTGCGGCCGGATCATATAAAGCCAGCGGGACGCCTTTAGCTAGTAAGTTACTGGCCAGTTCCAGACCTTGCGATTCTTCAATGACGTTTGTGTGAGGCTTATAAGATAGACCTAAGACTCCAACCTTGCCATTTGGCGGGAGTTCTCGCAAGACGATATCCGTCAACCATGTGATGTGTTGACGATTCGCTCGGTCAGTTGCCTCGGCAAGGCTGGAGTTGGCACCAACCTGCCGGGCCAGACGAGAGAAGGCAATGTTGTCGCGCGGGAAGCATGGACCACCATAACCAAGCGCCCCCTTTAGGTATCTGCGGCCAATGCGGGTATCAAGTCCAAGAGCCGACGTTACAACGTCCACATCAGCGCCCGGCATTTGTTCACAGACTTGTGCAAGCATGTTCGCGTAAGAGATCTTTGTTGTAACAAACGTATTTACAGCCAACTTTGTAAGCTCGGCATTTACGAAGTTCATCCTTGCCACTAATGGTGAATTGTCACAAACTCCCAGATGAATATTGGTCAACATCTCACCCGAGTGTACGTCGGACTCGCCAATCAAGATGAAGTCCGGATGCAACATGTCATGAATAACGCTCCCGAGCGCAATGAATTCCGGGTTGTAGCACAGCCCAAAATCGGTTCCGCAATATTTACCGGAGTATTTCTCAAGCGCGGGCAATACTTCGTTTTGAGTGGCTCCTGGCATAACGGTGCTGGTAAGAACGACCAGGTGGAATTCATTCTTTCTTTGAAGGGCTCTACCGATGGATTCAGCAGCGGACAAAACATATTTCAAAGAGAATTCGCCATCGGATTCGCTGGGTGTCGGGACTATAATAAAACTAACTTCAGTCTCTTCAATCGCCGCCTCACAATCCGTTGTGGCAGAAAGTCGGGCCTGAGATCTTTGTACTAACTCGTCCAAACCCGGCTCAGCAACCGGCGACCTGCCTTCGTTCAGGGCGTTGACAAATTGTTCGTTGAGATCGACTCCGACTACTGTATGCCCCTTACTGGCAAGCACAGCAGCAAGGGGTGAGCCAAGTTTTCCCAAACCAATGACTGAGATGTTCACTATTTATTCCTCCTGTGAAAAAAATGTGGCAAGAAACTCTCTTACCAAACTGTAACCAAATCAGATTTTCCTACTTGTATAAAGCCGGTCCCGCTACGTCTTTTCGAGCTATCGGCATTCGCCACCCGATACCAAACGCGCGATCAGTCACCTTAAGCCCTGGAGCTGCCTGCCTTCTTTTAAATTCGGCTGTACTGACAAGGCGCAGCACGCGCCAAACTGTAGCCTCGTCGAAGCCGTGAGCAACTATCTCTTCAGCAGAAAGGTGCCGCTCAATGTGGAGACAGAGAATTTCATCCAACACATCATAAGGGGGCAAATTGTCCTGATCCGTCTGGCCCGGCCGCAGCTCCGCGGAAGGCGCCTTGTTTAAGATTGACTCCGGAATCACTTCGCCCTCGCGGTTGAGCCAGCGTGACATGCGGTAGACCATCATTTTTGGCACATCAGAAATCACAGCCAGGCCACCTGACATGTCACCATAGATTGTACAGTAGCCAACTGCCAATTCGGATTTGTTGCCGGTGGTCAATAACAACGCTCGATACTTGTTAGACATGGCCATCAGCAGGTTACCCCGAATGCGCGCCTGAACGTTCTCCTCCGTAACATCGCTGGCATAACCGGCGAAGGCCTGGCTCAAGCTCTCATCGAAGGCCCTCATAATTTTGTCGATGGGCAGAGTGATTGTATGAATTCCAAGATTGCGAGCCAGGTGCATAGAATCCTGCACGCTGCCGTCACTTGAGTATGGTGAAGGCAGCAGCACACCCAGAACGTTCTCCGCTCCCAGGGCCTCTGCCGCAATAGCTGCTGTTAAGGCTGAATCGATGCCACCTGAAAGGCCCAACAAGGTTTTCTTGAACCCGCACTTTTGCGTATAGTCGCGCACCCCCAAAATCAGCGCGCTCCAGACTTCTTCCTCGGGCGCAAAGTCATCCGAACTAATTGTGCCTCTGGGACCATGCAGATCCACCGTCATCGTGTCTTCGGCAAACGAGGCGGCGCGGGCCACGAGGTTACCCTCTACATCAAACGCAGTGCTGCGCCCGTCAAAGATCAGGTCATCGTTACCACCCACCTGGTTTACATACAACAGGGGTAAGTGGTGTTTCCGTGCCAAACTACCTAATAGCTTCTCACGTAGTTGTTGCTTGCCGACGGTGAACGGTGACGCAGATAGATTAATGAGAGCCTGGGCCCCGGCTCGCGCCAGGTCTTCAATTGGGTCGGTATGGTAGCGTCGACGCTGCCAAAAATCGCTGTCGTTCCAAACATCCTCGCAGATGCAGATTCCCAATCGCCAGCCCTTCAATTTAAGCAACTGATTTCCCGGCGCCGGTTCGAAGTAACGATCTTCGTCGAAAACGTCGTAGGTTGGCAGCAGAGTCTTACGGAAATGCCGTTCGACCCGTCCATTTTGTAAAAGGGCTGCCACATTGAATAAGGGCCGTCCGACTCGCTCTTTATTTGGCTCCGCCAGACCAACGAGGACTGGAGGTCCGTTAGACAATCCCTCAGCGAGGCGGCGCAACACAGCCCAACTGTCCCGGATGAAACTGTCTTTGAGCAATAGGTCACGGGGAGGGTAGCCGAGCAAAGCCAATTCCGGTGTTACCGCCAGATCAGCCCCTTGGTCCTTTGCTTGACGAACGCCTTCAGCAATGAGCTCCGCATTACCGGCCAGGTCACCGACGGTTGGATTAATTTGAAGCAGTGAGATTTTCATAACTCCTTAAAGGGCTTCATCCGAAGTTTTCTAATCCTCACAAACCCACGTATTGTTCTCAGCCGCCCTCCAACAGGTTCTTTCTGCGCAAGTACATCATTGAAGATGCCGGATTGTAAACCGCTCTTCCTTCCACTCTCGGTGCTCCGCTAGAGAATCGAATCAAAGGTGTGTTGCGAGTCACCCGGCTACCACTCGAGCCGACGGCGACCTATCAGTGCTCCTTTCGTCCTCATTATCGCGGTATTTGAACTTCACATCTCCAGTGGTCCAAGCTGAGGTCCAAATAAGAAAACTATGCTGGCAAGTCCACCCGGCCACCACTCAACGCGCCACTCGGGATGTGCTTTCAGAAATTCAAGGATGGCACCGAATTCACCTCCCTTTGAAACACCTTGATCATCGTCGTCAGGACTCCACTCTACGTGAGGTTTATAGGATGTGTCCCCCCAATCATCAATGATAATCAGACCTTTTGGATTCATCAGTGGTATCAGAGCCTCGAGCTCGCCTCTTACTTGAGCATAAGTGTGTTGACTGTCCACCAAGCAAAGATCTATAGGTTCTGTCTGAGCCTTAAGCCAGGCAATCGAGTCCTTACCCATCACAGGATTCCAATACTGGATTAGTTTTAAGTCCGTAAACAACCTTTGCCCATTCGTGAAAAAGTGTGAGTCCCTGATATCAACGCTCGTAAGTGTGGAGGAGATGCCAATTTGATTAAGAATGTGGCAGGCTACTAGAAAAATCCTGGTACTCACTAGGCCCTCGTCCTCGGCAGTCGAAACCAACCACGATGAACCGTCAGCGTAGGTATTCGGATAGTATGAAAAAGAAGCTCCTAATTCGACGATGCGGCGCGGACGAATGGCAAGCGCATAAGCTAAGAAAGGTAAGACTTTGTGCTGATTGGCTCGAAGTGCGCAGGCCCGAACATGCTCGCGCAACATTTCGAAGTATTGGAACTCGCCTCCGGCTTCAAGAATTTGCTTCTCGAGATCGTTGCGCTTTTTCTCCCACGCGCTAAGGGGAGGGGGGACGCTTTCAATACCGCGAACTCTGTAGTTAAAACTGTTCTTAATGCG
>CAZNPP010000026.1:0-37836 GCA_964574785.1 uncultured Chloracidobacterium sp.
CTGCACGTTGCCAGAGCCTTCCCAGATTGAATTCAACGGCGCATCGCGATAAAGACGCGGTAGCGGCGACTCTTCGACATAGCCATTGCCACCTATGCATTCAAGGGCTTCAGCTACAACTGCAACGGTACGCCTCGTAATCCAGTATTTGCCCACAGCAGTAGCCACTCGAGTGAACTTACGCTGTGCCTCATCATGCGGGGACTCATCGAAGCCTCGAGCTAGACGCAACGCCAACGCCGTTGCTGCTTCAGATTCGAGGCACAGATCGGCTAAGACATTTTGCATCAGAGGTTGGTCTAGTAAACGCTTGCCAAAAACGTACCGGTAGCTTGCGTGGTGAGTGGCTTCAGCAATAGCGCGTCGCATAGTGGCCGCCGATCCAAAGGCGCAGTCGAGTCGAGTGTGTCGAACCATCTCGATGATCGCCTTCACACCTCGTCCTTCTTCACCAAGCATTTGCGCCCACGCTCCATGAAACTCGACCTCACTGGAGGCGTTCGATCGATTACCTAACTTGTCTTTCAGGCGTTGCAGGTGAAAAGCATTGCGGATACCGTCAGGTTTCCAGCGTGGCAATAAGAAGCATGACAATCCCTTCTCCGTCTGGGCCAAGGTCAGAAAGGCATCGCACATCGGAGCAGAACAGAACCATTTGTGACCTGTGATTAGGTATTCTTCGCCTGGTCCAGCCCTGTTTAATGGTACGGCGCGAGTAGTGTTTGCTTGTACGTCTGAGCCGCCCTGGCGCTCAGTCAAGGCCATTCCGAATAGGACCCCTCGTTTTTGGGGGGCGGGAATATTGCGTGAGTCGTATTCGTTCGAAAGGACGAGAGGTAGCCATTCCCCAGCCAACTCAGTTTGCAGCCGCAAGGATGGGACAACGGCAAAGGTCATGGTAATTGGGCAACTCGGACCTTCATCGACCTGATGTCGCAACATGTTAAGGGCAGCTCGAACAACGTGTGCGCCTGACTCTCCTTCCGTCCATGGGAGCGAATGATGCTGGTTCTCAATACCGATTCGCATCAGCTCATGCCACGCACCATGAAACTCAACTTCGTCGATTCGGTGCCCAAAGCGATCATGTGTATGTAAAACAGGAGGATACCGGTTGCTTAGTTCTCCCAGATGTAGTGTTTCGGCTTTTCCCATAAGACTGCCAAATTCGCTGAGTCTTTCCTCACCCCAAGCGCCACCCTCCCGGCGGAGTGCCTCTTGCAACGATGTATCAGAGGTAAAGAGGTTGTAGTTCTCGAGCGGAGGAGGTTGATTGAAAACTTCGTCTTGCTGACGGCTATTAGCATGTTGCATCTGGTCACTCTTTGCTGCTCAGCCGCGTGGCTGTTGCTGAGATTAGATTGCGCAGCCACGCGTGAGCTGGATCGCCGTGGTTACGTTCGTGCCACAGCATCACTAACCGGAAAGGCGGAATCGCGATCGGAGCTGTCAACACTTGTAGTTTAAGTTCCTTTTTGAAAGTCAGAGCGAGTCGTTCAGGTACCGTGGCAATTAGATCAGAGGCACTCACCATAAAAGCCACAGTTCCGAAGTGCGGAACGAATACGACTGAGCGCCTGGAATATCCTTTCTGCTGAAGCAGGATATCAATCAAGCCGAGCCCGTCCGATTTATAAAACACGGCGACGTGCCCTGCTAACGAATACTGCCTCAGAGATAGTTTGCCTTTAATCGCAGGATGATTCGCTCGGGCTATACAGACATTACTTTCTTCCCATAAGATTTCCGAGCGCAAGCTCGCTTCCAGTGAGAGCGCATCAGGAAAAAAGCCTAAGGCTAAGTCAAAGGTGCCCGCTAGCGAAGAGGGACTCGGTTGCTGGAAAAGGCTGCGAGGGCGATCAATCTTGAGCATTACACCGCCAGCGTTTTCATGAAGCCCCTTAATCATCGGGGCTAGTAAAACAATCTCGGCATAGTCATTAGCAAGCAATTGAAACGTTCGCCGCGAGGCTGATGCGTCGAAAATTGGTTTTTCTTCGAGTGCTCCGCGTAAACCTTCAAGCGCCTCACGCACCGGAGAGATCAATGACTGTGCAACGGCCGTAGGCTTCATTCCCTCAGCGGTTCTCACCAGTAGGGGGTCATTGAAGGTGCGACGCAGACGAGCGAGCGCATTGCTCATAGCGGGTTGACTGAGTCCGGAGCGCGTCGCGGCACGTGTGACGTTCCTCTCGATCATTAACGATTCGAAAGCCAGCAGTAGGTTTAGGTCGAAGGCTTTAATATTCATCGCGTGAATAATAGATATTACTACAATCCATGAACCGAATCTTACAGAGCGGCGTTTAAGGGACAGGGAGCTAACATTAAAGGGTGCGAAATCAACTGGAGGAAGCGGTTATGAAGAGAATTACCACTAGATTCACTTTGTCCTGCCTGATATGCCTCGTTTACGTCTTACAGGCAAATCCCCAGACTACTCAATCAGAGACTCCGGCTGAACGTCGAGTGAAAGAGTTTGCTCATCTGATTAATACAGGTGATCGCGCCGCCCTTAGAAAGTATGCAACTGAAAACTTCGCTCCAGACTTCCTGAATATGCCTATGGAAGGGCACCTCGGCTTCTTCTCGACGATGCAGGATTTTACGCGGGGTGTCGAGTTCCATGGTATTCAAGATAAGGAACCAAATCAGGCTACGGCATTGCTCAGGTCTAAACTGACTGGGTGGCTGGCATTGTCTCTGAGGGTAGAAGCGCAAGAGCCCTATCGGATAGTCGGTATGGGGTTGCGGCAACCAAGGCCTCCGGCAAGCGCGCAACCTGCTAGAAAACTGAACAATGAACAGATCACCCACGAACTCAAAACCTTCATGGGCAAGTTGGAAGAGGCAGATCTGTTCTCAGGTGCGGTGTTGCTGGCTAAAGACGGCGTGCCAGTTTTCAAAGGCGCATATGGCAAGGCAAACAAAGACTTCAACGTCCCGAATCGGATCGATACAAAATTCAATCTCGGCTCGATGAACAAAATGTTTACGTCGGTGGCCATTGCTCAGCTTGTCGAGCGTGGCAAGCTCTCTTTCGATGATCCGCTGTCAAAGTTTTTGCCAGACTTTCCTGATAAGGAAAGCGCCGAGAAGATCAAAATTAAACATCTGCTGACGCATACAGCCGGTCTCGGTGGTTATTTCAGCAGGGAGTGGCAACAGTCATCGAGAGGCTCATACCGCACTGTTGATGACATGATGAAGCGCGCTGCGTCGGACGAAAAGCTCCAATTCGAGCCAGGCTCAAGATGGCGATACAGCAATACCGGAATGCTTGTATTAGGCAAAGTGATTGAGGTAGTGACGGGACAAAGCTATTACGAATACGTGCGAGAGAACATCACAAAGCCTGCGGGAATGATCAATACGGAATGTTACGAACTTGATCGGGTTAACCAAAATCTTGCGGTCGGCTATCACAAGGAGATTACTGATAACGGAGTTTTCTTTTCAAACAACATCTTTGAGCACGTTATGCGTGGAGGCCCGCATGGCGGAGGGTATTCAACTGTGGAAGATCTGCTGAAATTCGATCGTGCACTACGTTCAAACAAGCTAGTGGGCGCAGAGTATGTTAAGCAGTTGCTTTCACCCAAGCCTGAACTTAACTCACCACGTTATGGCTACGGTTTTCAGGTTGATACGGAAGCGCAGATCGCCGGCCATGGCGGTGGATTTATAGGCATTAGTTCGAATCTGGATATGTTCCTCGGTACAGGATGGACGGCAATAGTGATGTCTAACTACAGCCGTGCAGCTCAGCCAGTGCAACAGAAGTTACAAGAGTTGGTACAAGCTGATTTGAAATTTCGAGCCTCGAGCCGGGGCTAAATGAGGTCGTTCAGTTTCTCAGTCCAAGAGTGTAAGCGACTGCATCATTCATTCCGTCGAGTTGATTGCGCGCCCAGGCTACGTAGGCATCTGGTCGTACGAGAATCCAGCCGTCCTCGCCAGGTAGTAGAGATCTTATTAGCCCGCTAGGATCGACGTATGCTCCAGGTCCAACCCGAATAACATCCTTGAGTGGCAGATCTGATGTAAAATCTCGGTGCTTAGCAACGTCAATAATCACCGGACCATTCGGCAGTAGATCGTAAAGTCGAACTTCTTCATTTTGAGGAGAGCGGAGCAAAGGGTTCGGTAGGCGAACGCCTGCGGCCCGTTCCCGGCCAAGAATCGGCGATGACTTGTAGCCCAGATTTATCATCGTCAAACGCCTTAACATCCTTCTACGGACTGGCGACATTTGATTTAACAGGCGGAACAGGTAGAGAGCAGCCTGTCGAAATATTGCTGGTGACTGTATAAAGAACCGGGTCATCAGATCGGTAAATCTTGATACGTTCTCGACTACTACCTCCCTTCGTTCAAGATCGTAAGAATCCAGCAGTCTTTCCACATCGGCCCCTCGAAGAGCATATGCAAGCTTCCAGGCAAGATTATCAGCATCCTGGATCCCCGCATTCATACCCATTCCCCCGATGGGGCTGTGAATATGAGCGGCATCGCCTGCCAGGAGAACGCGCCCCACTCGGAAACGAGGACTCGATCTTAGATGGATTCGGAATCTACTTGCCCAGACCACCTCAAGGGGTCCCTCTCCCAGAAGTTCACAGGTTCGATTGCGTACCTCCTCTTCAGGTACTTCATCACTTTCTTCGGGCTCGCGACGCTCGAGCGCGATTATCCGCCAGAGTCCCAGACGCAGACGCACTGTGAAGCTGACACGCTCAGAGGAATTTCTCACTCTTGGCCAGGCAAGCTCATCGCGCCTGTCATTAACCAGAACGTCTGCAAGCATCGGGCGCACTGAGTAGGTAATTCCATCAAATGGTAATCCGAGTGAGTTGCGTACAAAACTGCTCGCCCCGTCGCACCCGACGATGTACTCAGCATCGATCTTATGCTCGGTCTCGTTAGTGCGAATCGTTAATTGTCCTCCTTTATTATCAGTAACAAGTTTTACGACCTCAGCGCTGAAGTGCACATCGCACAGCCCAGATTCTCGGACGGCTTCAAGCAACAGCCTTTCGGTTTCACCTTGTTCGAGAATCAGTATTCCCGGTCGGTCAGCTTCTCTTTCAAGCACAGCGAAATCCAGACTGGCCAAAGGGTGGTCGTTGTTCATTGAGTTATAGACCACAAAGTCTCCTCTTAACACTCCCGCATTGATTAGACGATCTTCTATGCCCCACCTCCGAAAGATCTCACGAGTGCGCACATGTATGGCTGGCGCTTTCGAGTACTTGCTCGTAGTTGCCTTTTTTTCAAGGAGGACTGACCGGACTCCTTGACGAGCCAGCCCGAGTGCCAAAGACAAACCGACTGGTCCAGCACCCACTATAGCCACTGAGTTGAAAGAATCTTTCGAGTAATTGCTCATTATTAACTAAGATAACAAAACTCCGATGAATCAAGCGAAGGAGCTAGTTTCCAAAAACCCACCAAATAGCGTTGGGTGCGAAGAAGAACCCTATATATTGTGGTGCAGCTGCTTTTTAGTTAATTAGTAATCACAAATCGTTGACATCACCTGCTTCACTCAATAAGATCAGCCGCACAAATCAACAATACTCCGCGATAACGCGGAGCTCCCAACATCTTTACAGGAGATTCCCGATGAAGAAAACCATTCTTGTTTTGCTATCGACCGCATTTATCTCCTCTGCGGTCTTGATAATGCTCACAACCTCGACAATAGCCGGAAGCATAGCTTCATCTGAACATGCGCAATCACAGGCCAGAAAGAAACGGGTTGCCATTCTCGATTTCGACTATGGAACAGTGCGCAGCAGCTCTGCTGCGCTCTTCGGAAGTGACGTTGACGTGGGTCGAGGTATCAGTGACCTTTTAGTCAAGTCACTTGTGAAGGACGGAACCTACTCGGTTATTGAGCGTCAGGCGCTCGATAGGATATTAGCTGAGCAAAATTTCTCGACTAGCGACCGTGCGAATCCCGCCACCGCGGCAAGGCTCGGTAAGCTTCTTGGAGTGGACGCGATCATAGTTGGAAGCATCACTCAATTTGGACACGATACTCAGACGGCGAGAATTGGTGGCGCCGGTCGAGGTCCTGGTGGGTTTGGAATAGGCGGTGTTGGCAGGAAGAAAACCAAGGCGATCGTTGCCGTTGATGCCAGAGTTGTCGACATAGACACAGGAGAGATTCGAGCAGTTGCGCATGGCAAGGGAGAGTCGAAACGCGAAAGTACTTCGTTGCTTGGTGGTGGTGGCCGGTGGCGTGGTTTCGGAGTAGGCGCTGTAGACTTCAGCAGCAGCGATTTTCGGGAAACGATTATCGGTGAAGCCGTACACGATGCAGTTGGCAAATTGAGTTCTGAGGTGATATCGGGCAGTTCCAGGGTTGACGCTCGTACGATAAAGGTAGAAGGCCTGGTTGCTTCCGTTGAAGGAAGTCAGGTCATTCTAAATGTAGGAGCGAGGGCCGGGTTAAAGGTTGGAGATCGGCTCTCGATTGAGCGGGTAACGAGGGAGATCAAGGATCCAGCTACTGGAAATCTGCTACGGCGCGTCTCATCCCAACTCGGAACTGTTGAAGTCATTGATGTGGACGACGTGTCTTCTGTGGCAAGAATCGTCTCTGGAACAGGGTTCCGAGTCGGCGATCTTGCGAAAACGGTAACCCAGTAGGTGCTTCAGCACTATTTGGCGTTCGGTGACAATAGCGGTAGTAAATCACCAAGTCAGGAAAAAGAACGCCCGCGGCCTGTGTATCACGCGAAACGGACGAGGGTGAAGACTTCGGAAGAACGGACGCGACAACGTGCGCGGAGAGGTGTGCATTCTTCTGTCCCAGCGGTGAAAAGATCCAGCGCCATAATCCAGGTAATCCGTATCGCTAAGCGTATAGTAATAAGGGTAGCGGCGGACTTCGCGCACTTCGCGGCGTGCCTTGCCGGTTAAAATGTCAACATCCCGTGGATCGAGTGGGTGCCCTGGAGCGTTTGTCGTAGTTGCCTCAAGCTGAGGAGGATAACCTGAAGGAGGTTCTAGATCTGTCTGTCTGGGTCGTTGCTCCTGAGCCACTAAGATTGGTACAAAGAAAAGGAACGTCATCAGAAGAATAGCTCGCATAATCATTCCCCCCTAAGCTTTGAATCGAAGGTCTCATTATAAACACTCTGCCGTTTCAACCACAGTCAAACCCGTCGAATGATAGAAAAAGTAGACGATGAAGCTCTCTTCACTTTAGGATTGACATCACTTTTAGAGCGTTAATAAGGAGAGGGCTATGATCGGTCATATCATAATGGTGAAAATTTATAGCCTCTGCCGACCAGGATTTTTACGACGATACCAGAATGTTTATCGCCTTATCTCAATTACGACCTTCGTCTTACTATCAAGTACTTATCTCTCGCTAACTGGCGCCACGCTGCCGGAAGGTTTCACCGAAACCCAAGTCGCAAACGGTTTAACAAACGCGACCGCCATGGAGTTCGCCCCTGACGGCCGACTTTTCGTGTGTTTGCAGGGAGGACAATTACGAGTTATCAAGAATGGGGAGGTGTTACCTACACCGTTCGTAACAGTGAATACAGATCCCGTAGGTGAGCGAGGCCTCCTTGGTATCGCCTTTGATCCAAACTTTCAAACAAACAATTTTGTTTATGTCTATTACACCACCACCACTACACCAAGGCGAAATCGTGTAAGTCGCTTCACTGCCAGTGGAGATGTTGCTGTGCCTGGCAGCGAATTCCTTGTTGTGGAGCTCGAGGATCTTAGCAATGCTACCAACCATAATGGTGGCGCCATACATTTTGGTCCAGACGGCAAACTCTACGTTGCTGTTGGCGAGAATGCCAATGCCGCAAATGCGCAAACCCTTAACAATAGATTGGGAAAGATATTACGTATAAATGCTGACGGTACCATTCCGGGGGACAATCCATTTTTCAACAGTGCTACCGGAGCCAACAGGTCGATCTGGGCGTTGGGTCTTCGTAATCCATTTACCTTCGCATTTCAACCGGGTACGGGCCGGATGTTCATTAATGACGTTGGCCAAAATAGTTGGGAAGAGATCAATGATGGCATTGCTGGTTCAAACTATGGTTGGCCTGAAACTGAGGGTCCTACAATGGACCCAAGATTCAGGTCGCCGATTTTCAGCTACGGCCATGGGATAGGCAGTACAACAGGATGCGCTATCGCGGGAGGGGCTTTCTACAATCCTCAGACGATTCAATTTCCGATCAGTTACGTCGGCAAATATTTCTTCGCTGACCTTTGTAGTGGCTGGATTCGTGTGTTGGATCCAGCTGATAACACAGTGACAGGCTTTGCCACCGGAATTGCAAGTCCCGTTGATTTAAAGGTCGGTGAGGACGGCAGCCTCTATTATCTCGCCAGAGGAGCAGGAGCTATCTTTAGAGTACAGTCAACGGCAGGCGTGTCTAGCCCCATGATTGTTACCGAGGAGAACACAGACATCGCCATCGCGTTCGACTCGATAATCATGATGCGAGATCCCTTCCCACTAAGCACTCCTTCAAACTTTAATGTAGATCCCAGGACGCGATTGATGCTCTTCGCCATCAACTTGGGACTTTTAGATGGAGATACTTCATCAGTGACAGCTGAGGCTGAAGATGCTCAAGAAGCAGTTCATCCCCTGACGGTGGAGTTTGTTGGGCCAGTACCTAATCTGGACTGGTTGACACAGGTGGTGGTTAAACTACCCGATCAAATTTCAGGTAATCAGGATCTGTTGCTGAGGCTCCAGTTCCAAGGAATGACAAGCAACAGCGCTCGTATCAGAATAAGATAGTTGCCTTGTTTAAAGCTGCTATCCGCGATCTACCTGCGGGCTCTTATATATTCATGCCAAGGGGAAGTCGGCATTACAACGTTATCAAAGGTGAGACGATACTTCAGTTTCAAGGAATAGGTCCATATGACATGCACTACGTGAATTCATCTGATGATCCCACCCTAAAGTTGAGCAATAAGTAACGTTGTTTTGATTTTGGAGGAATGAAATCTTGAGAGCTATGTTTGTCAGGCGGCATTTTCATCGATTACCAAGTCTTCTTAGCTATTCTTTCCCAGCGACTGAATTCTGCAGTTGAAACAACGGGAAGAGGGGTTTGAGATTTAGGACCGAGCACCAGATCGATTTCTGACGAGTCTTTTAGCTGGTAATGCCAGTATTCTTTGTTTGCCGGTTGCGCCGGAATCCTTTGCCACCCGAGACTATCCGCAGCCGCAGTAAAGTCAAAAACATAAGCCGAGACAACGCCAACATTGTCCGTTTGGAGGTTTGCTTTTACGCCCAAACTCCCATCTTGAACTTGGCAGCGTAGATAAGTTCGCCAATATGTGAGACTGCCCCTTGTCTCCCGAACCAACAGTATCCGAGGGTCTTCCTGGTTGTAATCGAACGCCTCTCCAAGCTTATGCCTGCTGTTAAATGCAACCCCAGCTTTCGTTGACCTCGCGTGTTTGGGTCTCATTAGATCTCCAGCCTTCGCAAGGAAATCAAAACCAGCGCCCTCAATAACCTTCTCTCGTAGGGCTTGGAAGCTTTGTGCCGGCAAGCCGCAGCGCAAATAGGGAAGGGAGGTATCTACGTCTACATTGCACAGGCCATTTTCTGGGTTTTCACGTTCTTTGCCCGGTAACTCCTCCTCAGTGTTGATGAATGCTCCTCGTTCGCCTGCTAATCCGGGACTGTCTACGGCAGAGGGCCCAAACAGGCAGAAGGTGGAGACTGCGAGAACCGCAATCCCTAGCAGGACTAGCCTGCATCTTCTGTAGGTCTTAGAACTTTGCGACTTCAACTTACCAACCCGATTTTAAGTAGGACTCGGGAGCCACACCTCGAACTTTATTTAAAAGATTTTGGGCCTCAGTTTTGGAGTAAGGTCCCAGCGCGACCACGAGAAAACCGTTCTTCAAGTTTGGATAATGATCCGTATCAAGGATTTTAGCTTCATGACCGAAGCTTTTCATCATAAGCATGGTCTGGCTTGCCTTTGTGCGTTCGCTCTTGGACAAGGTTCTAAGTATGACGAACCACGTCCCAGTCGACCGCGATGGTGATTGCTCTGTGCGTGTGGTGCTTAGAGTGGGTTGCCGCGGGGCGCGTTCAACAGTTTTTGCGACAGTGGAAGCTGATCCCAAGCTGAAGGATTCAAGGAAATAGTTGGCAGGTTCGGTATCTTGATCGTCCGTGAGAGCCGCGACTGCATAGAATCTCTCACCTTTTGTATAGACGTGCCATAGACCAGTCCTTTCGCGGTCCTGGAGTCGAAACTCCCGGCCCGAGTAACCAGCCAATGAAATGTCTCCTTCATAGGTGGCGATGAGATCTCTGCCAATTTGTTGGGATCTGGCCGTGGAGCCACCGATTACTTCGCTATAGAGATTCAACATCAACATGTGAGCGAGATCTTTTCTGCCAGTGTCAAGACCGGTTAAAGTGAGCACTGCGAAGGTCGTGCCCTTTTTTGTGACGCTGTAGCAATTTATTGTGGTTCGTCGCTGGTCCACAACGATATGCTTTATCTCCTGAGTAGGAGTTTCTGGCATCCACACGACAAATTCTTCCGAGGGCGGTGCTATTCTCAGACCACCCGCCGGAGCAGTCCCTATTCTTTCCCTCTTAGTTAGTGACGATTTGCTCATCACCTGTCCTTCCCCTGCGGAATGGAATGGAAGAACAAGGTAAGAAAGTACCAGACCCGGTATGAGGGTTAAGCGAATTATTCTCATAGTGATTTCACCCAACAAAAAAGCACTAGTGCGGATCACTAGTGCGTCACTATATGTATGAAGAAAGCAGGAGGGATCAGTTGAAGCTGAACAGAAGCAATCTTAATGGTGCTCACATCCACCCCCGATTTCAGACAGGTCCACAGTACAAGCAATGATCGGGGGGGCCAATCGATTGCGTATTCGCGGGCAACTTAACACTCTCGCATTCTCATGGCAAGCATTTTCTCCCCTAATGTCCGAAAACTTCCGTTTGTCGCTGTGGTGCAATCACGGTTTGTTGTCCGTGACGCAGTTATTCTTTCGCCGAACAACTTCATTAGTTTGTTGCTCTGTTTCGCATCTCATACCTTTAGAGGTACCTGCCAGAATCTTCCACGAAAAACCACGAACTAACACCAACGCTTGATACAATCACTCAACATGGAGCTCAAATTCTTCGCTTCGCCCGCAAGGTTTCGCCAATGGCTTGAGCGAAACCACGATAAGAAATCTGAGTTATGGGTCGGCTTCCATAAGAAGCTCTCAGGCAAGAAGAGCATTACCTATCCTGAAGCAGTAGATGAGGCTCTCTGTTATGGCTGGATTGATGGCGTGCGGAAGACCATCGACGCAAACAGCTATATGACTCGTTTCAGTCCTCGCAGGCCCAAGAGTATCTGGAGCCGCATCAACATAATGAGAGTGGGTGAACTAAAGAAAATGGACCGAATGATGCCTGCTGGGCTGAAGGCTTTCGAAACAAGAGACCCTGAGCATTCCGGGAGGTACTCTTTCGAGAATGCACCAAGAGAATTTGTGGATCAGTACCAGGAGAGATTCCGCAAGAAGAGAAAAGCTTGGGAGTACTTTCAAGCGCAACCTCCAGGATATAAGAAGATGGCAACATTTTGGGTGATGAGTGCGAAAAAGGAAGAGACTCGTCTCCGGCGACTGGATCAACTGATCGACGCTTCATTGCAAGGCGTTAGGATTGGCATCGTTACCGGCAAAGGCCAGCAAACAAAAGCCCTGTAAAGGAGTCGTTCGACCCCCCGCTTTTTAAAGGATGAAGGATGAAAAAGGAGGTGCCTGGCGACGGAGATCCCTATGAAGCAAGTAGCTTTCCCTTTAATAAAATAAGGTATAAAGTTCTTATCTTTCTTTTCAGAGCACGCACAGAGGCACAGAGCCCAAGAGTAAAAAACTGCAGGCGCAGTGATCCACTAACGTCTTAGTAATCAAAAACACCCACGCGCAGTAGCTGAGATGTCTGCCAAAAGAAAACAAAGCACTACGGTTGAAAAGTGGACTAAACTTGCCGATGTTATCAGCGACGCAATCGAAGACTTGAAGGAAAACGATCTCGACCTGCGGGGTGGTCCCGACAATTGGTCAATCAGGGAGACTGTCCACCACTTGGTCGAAGCGAATTTGATCACGTCTAATATTATTATCGCGGCCCTTGCAAACAGCAATCGGCCTTTTGACTGGTCCTGGTTAAATCCTGACGAGCTATGGATGAAACGGCTCGGCTATAACAAAGCACCAGTCGAACCTGCAATTGAAACTCTGAGGTTTTTGTCTCGGTATATCGCGACGCTTTTAGATTGCAGGAAAGGGGCGCGTAACTGCGAGATTGGGCTTCTTGATACTTCTGATGATGACCCGCGAACCGTTACGGTGGCAGAGGTGCTGCGCGAAGAAATAGAACATACGCGGGAACATCTTAAAGACGTTCAGCAAACCCGCCGAAGCCATGCCCGTTAGCACATCACGAAAGTACAAGATGACTCGATATTTAACTATAACCTTTTCGCTCCTTCTGCTTATCTCGCCTTCGATCTCAGGCCAGAGCAAGGAGAATTGGCCATCTTTTCGCGGTCCCCATGCATCGGGCATAGCCGAACGCCAGAATTTGCCGGATCACTGGGACGCTCAGAACCTCGCGAATGTTAAATGGAAGACAAAAATTCCAGGTTTGGCTCACTCAAGTCCGGTGGTGTGGGCCGACCGTGTCTTCGTGACTACGGCAGTTAGTAGCCGTGGTATGGACAGTTTTCGTAAGGGGCTCTATGGCGATGGCGACGCTTCCGATGATCGCTCCCCTCAACGATGGAAGGTATTTGCCCTGGATAGAGTTAGCGGCAAGATCCTCTGGGAGCGCACCGCGTACGAAGGTGTCCCACGCGAGAAAAGACATATCAAAGCGACCTACGCAAACTCAACGCCTGCCACTGATGGTCGATATGTCGTAGCCTTCTTCGGTTCACAAGGCCTTTATGCTTATGACATGAGGGGCAAGTTGATCTGGAAAAAGGACCTTGGAGTGCTCAATGCAGGAGCCTACGACGCGCCCGACTACGAATGGGGTACAGCCAGCTCACCAATCATCTACAAGAACTTGGTCATAGTGCAGTGTGACACGCAAGGCGAAGACTTTCTGCTTGCGGCTGATATCAAGACTGGTAAGACAGTATGGAAGACCACTCGGGAGGAATTCCCTTCGTGGGGCACGCCGACAATATATCCCGGCAAAAGAGGAGTAGAACTGATAACAAATGCCTCGAATTTTATTCGCGGATACGATCCGATGACCGGCAAAGAGTTGTGGCGACTAGGAGGCAGTTCCAAAATCACAGCGCCGACGCCCATTTTTTCTGATGGCCTGATCGTTGTCGTAAGCGGTCGCAGGCCCGAAGCGCCAATCTTTGTAATTCTTGCGGGAGCCCGCGGAGACATCACCCTTCCGCAGGGGCAAAGCTCGAGCGAACACATAGCCTGGAGCAAACAAGCCCGTGGTTCTTATATGCCGACTCCCCTCATCTATGGGAATTATCTTTACGTGCTCGCAAACCAGGGGGTGCTTGATTGTTACGACCTAAAGACAGGGGCTGAAGTATATCGCCAGCGAATACCACACCAAGGAAGTGGCTTCAGTGCTTCACCTGTGGCTGCTGACGGCAAGCTTTATCTATCAAGCGAAGATGGAGATGTCTTTGTTGTCCGGACAGGCCCAGAGTTTGAACTGCTCGGAACAAATCATATGGGCGAGTCGCTAATGGCGACCCCGGCCATTGCGGCCAGACTGATGTTCCTGAGAACTCAAAACCATGTGATCGCCATCGGCCGCTAGGCTCACTTCCCACCGAGTTCGCTACTAAGTCGCTTCACAATTTCGCGCGCATTCGCTGCATTTCCAAACTCGGGATTGATGTCAAGAGCCTTTTTATAAAATTCGAGTGCAGTTGCCTTCTCACCCTTTCGCAGATGCATCTCGCCAACGCTGTCGTAGAGATTTGCTTCTTTCGGATAGATTTGAATAGCCAACCGTAAAACTGAAATTCCTTCTTCAATCATCCCACTCCCAGCCAGCTGATATGCAACATTATTGAGTCCACTGGCGCTTGCTGGTCCATTAGGATTAATGGAGGCAGACTTTCTAAATGCGGCTTCGGCTTTCACCAGATCCTTGTTGAGGATGAGTGCTACGCCGTGAGCGAGGCTAATTGCGGGCGCTTCTGGATAGAGATCTACAGCAATCAGGCTTGCCTTTAACGCCTGTACTCTATTCCCGGTCGAGACTAACTGTCTCACCAGGCTAAAGAAGTTGTCTACCAGGTTCGGATACACTGTCGATCCTCTGAAACTCTCACGCAGTTGCTTCCCTACCAAATCAAGATTCGTATCGGAGGAAAGCACAAGTCTTCTCACGTATTCCGTATTGCTTCGTTTCCAATCGCTAGCTATTTCAGCAGCAATCAACTCAAATTCGTCAGAAAAGCGGAACTGTTTTGGAATTGCTCCATCAACCTTGCTCAATGCGATGTAATCATGAAAGAAAGCTGGCGCACCAAGTGCAGGGTAGTTAGTAAGTCTCTCTGGGCCGTGTTTATCCCTCAACTTCGCTGTCATGTATGAACCTATTTTTGTAAATGCTTCTCCTGAGATCGGGTGCTGACCTTCTCTGATTTTTCTCAGATTCTCTGGACCTGACTTGATTGCTTCGGGGGTGACGTACGTATTGAAGTGTGCAAAGGCCTCGGCGAGCTGGTCTTCATCAACTGAAAGGGGCTTCTGTTCGCGGTCAAAATAAGAATGGCCGTAATTGAAAGTTGCCTCAATAGCACTCAGGAAAGCCCTTTTAGCATTATCACCGGTGTAGGCTCTCATATCCGGTAACTCGCCCGTTATGAACTGAAAAAGACGTTCGGCGTACAACCAGGGATTTGTGTGTTCGGAATTAGAGGCTACAGCGATGGCCAACCGTCGCGTTGGTAGGATGAACAAAAAAGTACGGGTTTCTTGTTGGCCGCCTGAATGGGCAATCGCGTAACGGCCATTCTGAGGCCGTGTGTCCCAACCCATACCGTAATCAGTGAGTAAACCCTCGCGGGTGCTCATCGAGGCTACCATTTGGTTCAGGCTAGCTTCTGATAGAAGACGTTTGTTGATAATCCCTTCTGCAAATTTCAGCAGATCCTTAACGGTTGAACGGGTGCCGCCGGCAGCGAAACGGCTACTTATGTCAACAAATTCGGAGTTGAGTACCTTACCGTTGGCAAGCTGATAGCCACGAACTCGATTTGGAATGATTTCCGAGGGACTGTCGACGCGCGTGTCATTCATTCCCAAGGGTTGCCAGACATGCTGCTTCATGTAATCGCCATATGACATTCCTGATGCAGCTTCAATAATGGCTCCCAACAAGTTGTAACCATAACTGGTGTAGCTGTAACGAGTCCCAGGTTCTGCAACAAGGTCGAAATTCTCAAAAATAGCGATCGCCTCTCGCGTGGATTTGTGCTCCTTGATGTGCAACTCCTGTGCTGCATTCTTGTAGTGGCTAATTCCTCCGAGATGGCCCAAGAGTTGGCGAACGGTTACCGGCCACTGTTTTTTTGGAAATTCAGCGACATAAGTTTGCACCTCAGCGTCGAGATTGATCTTTCCTTTCTCAACGAGTTGCATGATGGCAATTGCTGTCATTGGTTTAGTAACTGAAGCCAGTCGATATGCAGATTCAGATTTGGCTGGGACCTTATTTTCGAGATCGGCAAATCCGTAGCCATTCGCCCAGACAAAATCATCCTTCATAAACCCCACACTTAACCCGATCGTCCTATCTAGAACCATTTGCTTTTGCACGAATTCTTCGAACAATTTGATCGGTTGAGCATAGATGGTCTTAGAATCTACTTTTCGTGAAGCAGATTGTTGACCCAGAGCCACCTGAGAGCTCAAGAGGAAGAATAAAAGAGGTAATGCGACGAGGCGGGTTGCTCTTTTCATTGCAACAACTCCTAAGTTAGTGGATTTGACGGTTAATGGAAAGCGTCCTCAAGGGAGACTCCGGCCTTATATAGAGATAACACCGCTAAAATGTGATCTGTGGCAGCCCCACCTGACAAGGAAAAAACTTTTTAGTTCTGTAGTATTTTTTGACCCTTCAAGACCACGTCACTTGCAGACTTAAGATTTAATCGCCCCGTGCTCATTAGGGTGATCTCACTCGACCGAAGCACGATGTTTGTTTTGGTCAGTGCTATTGAAGAATTTCCAACCCTTAACTTAATGTTATTGGATGATACTTCCAGAGCTTCCTCCAACTGCGCAACTCTGGCTTCAAGTCTTTTAACAGCTTCCTGCAGTTGTATTAATTCGCGGCTTTGTTGTGGAGTCATCAGGCTACCTCAATCTTTAAAAATTTTCTGCGAAGTCAGATCAAGGGTTGAAATTAGGAAGTGGGCAGCGCCTAAAGATCGGTATTCGACTAATTTACGAATCTGCGAAGCTGGACACTGATGGCAAACCCAATAGCGATAAATGTTGCAGTTAGAGAGGCTAGACCAGCGCTCATCAACGGTAAAGGAACTCCAATCACTGGCAGTATGCCAAGGGACATCCCGATATTGATGAAGATTTGAAAAGTAAGCCCTCCCACGATTGCCATAATTACGAGCATGCCCATGCGATCAGGAGCACGGCGCGCTCCTGTTATCAAACGTGAAAGAAGAATTGCGTACGCGAGCAAAACAAAAGTACAACCAACAAACCCAGCGTTACCTGCTGTTACGGCAAAGATGAAATCCGTGTGTGGCTCTGGTAGGAATTTCAAGCTGCTCTGTGAATAACCGGATTCTGTACTTGAACCGAGAATCCCTCCTTCGCCCACAGTGAGAATCGATTGCCAAGTGTGGTAACCAATCCTTCGGCGGTCGGCGTTTTCCGGGTCTAAAATTACATTGATACGTTCCTGTTGATAGCCTTTAACAAAATTAGTTTTCACTCCTACCCAGTAGGCAAAAGGTAACAATATGATTCCAAGTATCAGGCCCCCGATTACCAGCCTCAGCTTGATAGCAGACAGAAAGAAGACAACCAGCAAAATAGGAAAATAAGTGATGACCGACCCGACGTCTGGCTCAAGCAAGATTAAGGCGATGGGAATTGCCAGAATTAACCCCCCGACGAACATTTCCTTTATGGTGAGAGCCTGCGTCCTATGTTTGCCAAAGTAACGTGCCAGCATCATTGCAGTGGTTACCTTTACAAACTCGGATGGCTGGAATTGTCCAATCCAAGGCACTTTGATCCAAGCTTGCTGTCCGTTAACGCGTATACCAATTCCGGGAATTAAGACAATGATCAGCAGAACAATACCGAAAATGTAGAAGACCGGCGCAATGTTCAGCAGACGTCGATAGTCAGTAAAGGCAACCGCAAGCATTGCGAGAATTGCAATCCCTAAACCAACCAGTTGTTTTACCCAGTAGCCTTCATTGGGCAAGGCGTGACGAATCTGAATTGTACCGAAGCAGACGATACCTACAGCTAAAAGGGCCAGAAACCAATCAAAATCTCGAAAACTCCTTTTTTCTAGTATTGCTGCCATCTATCTGTTCCGGGCGATGATTACTTATTGGTGTTGCGGCAACTCTGATTCGGTTCGTTGTGGTGTGCGGTTTAGAGGCTTTCTCACCTGGGCCACTGGAGCATCAGGAATTTCTGGATGGGTGTTGCGATAATAAACATCATAGATCCCGCGAGCCGCAGGGGCGGCGTGGCGACTACCGAATCCGGAATTCTCAATGAGAGTAAGCACAGCTATCTCGGGTTTGTAGGCTGGTGCATACGAAACGAACCAGGAATGATCTTTGTTTTTTCCTATGTCTTTACCTAAGGCTACAACCTGAGCCGTACCTGTCTTGCCAGCGATTTCGAAGTTGGCCATGCGAATCCCAGCCGCCGTACCGCTGCTATTAACTACGGCCCACATTCCGTCGGCAACGGCTTTGTGCTGCTCATCCGGAATGGGAACAAGTTTGGGCTCGGGTCGCTCAAAAGCTTGGCCAGGACGATGCTCCGGAGTCCCTGGTTCACTTAGAGGTTTCACTTCTTTCATCACGTGAGGAACGTACAATTTTCCAGCGACACTAATACCGGCGATAGTACGAAGTAGCGCAATCGGGGTTATCACATCGTAGACCTGCCCGAAGGAAGCATAGACTGTGTCAATGTCTTTCCATTCAGGGTTTTTTGGCTGCATGCGCCGTTTGAATTCACGTGATGGAGTCCAACTTATAACCTCATTCGGTAGGTCGATTCCTGATCGTTTGTTGAGATCGAATTCTTCAACCATCTCTTCAATCCCCTCAATCCCCATTTTGAGACCGAGGCGATAGAAGTAACCGTCACACGATTTCATGATTGCAGTTCTGACGTCCGGGGAACCGTGGTTTCCCATGCAGCGAGTAAACTTATTGCCTATTGTGATACCGCCGCCACAAACCAGGTTAGAGCGATCGAGTGTTATTGCTCCCTGTTTCAGACCCGCAGCGGCCATCGGTATCTTCCAGGTTGAACCCGGCATATAGCGACTTTGGACCGCTCGGTTTATTAACGGGGTTTCGGGGTTGTTTAGAATCTCAACATATTCTCGGCGACCTTCTCTTGTTGTTATGCGCTGTGAGAAGAGGTTCGGATCAAACGTTGGATATGATGCAAGAGCCAGGATCTCGCCGTTATTTGGATTCATGGCGATAATTACACCGCGGCGGGTAACCGAGTTTCGCAGTTGTTCTTCGGCAGCTAGCTGTAGATCAAGATCGATCGTTGATACTAGATCCTGTCCTGGTTGAGGAGGGACTATCTCGATCTCGTCTTGTATGCGACCGCGGCTATCGACAACGACCTTGCGATAACCGTCTCTACCACGCAGGTAATCATCGTAGATTTGCTCAAGGCCACTTTGTCCGATTATGTCTCCGGGCTTAAAACCCTTCTCCTTAAAGCTAACTTGCTTCAGTTGATCCGGCCCGATCTCGCCCACGTATCCAAGCACATGAGCAAGCAAACCGTTGGGAGGATAACGCCGCTGGGGTTGTTGCTCGATGCGCAGTTCAGGATACTCAAGTTGTCTTGCCTCAATCCAGGCAATATCAGCCGGGGTAGCACCTTGTTTTATCGTAAGTGATTCAAAGGCAGGCATAGATCTGATTTGATCGAAACGATCGCGAAGCATATCTGGATCAATTCCTAGGCCATCTGAGAGTGGTTGGACGAGTGTGGAAAGGTCTTTGCCACGCGCATCTTCACGCGAAAGTATCACGTTATAAATTGGCTGTGAATCGACTATGGGGTGACCGTTTCGGTCAAAAATAACGCCTCGAGGAGCGGGTATTGGCAACAACCTGATACGTTGGTTTTTGGCTATCTCTGCATAATGCTCGCCGCGGATTACCTGAAGTACATACAGTCGAATACCCAGCACTGCGAGAATCAACAGAGCCAACGCTTGAACGGCTCGGAGCCTTCCGCGAAGGTTTTGAGTTGTGTCCTCGAATTTCATGTTTGTTAGTTGTTAGTAGTCCGTTGTCCGTTGTTAGTTAGCAATCGTTATTCTTCCAGATTATATTCTACCTAAAATTTCTCACTAAGTAGTATAAGCATATCCTACCCAGTATTTGTAATTTGCGCTAAATATGGATTTGAAGCAACCCTAAATAGCAGCCTCCCGCCCCAGCCTCCTGTCTCCTACCCCTACTCTTGCCTCCCCCCTGCTTGCTCCCTACGTCCTACCCTGACAACCGAACAGACTGACTACTTACAGTGGATAACTCACTACGGATAACCGTCTAACAACGGACCACGGACAAACGGTCCACGAACAAAACCTTATCTCCTTCGTAACGAACCAGTGCTGCGGCGTGCCACCCGACGGCGAGAAGCAAATTGCCGGCGCTGACTGGCCTGTTCGCTAACCATTGAATCGAGAAGGTACAGAGCCAGCGTGCCAACTATTGTTGTAGCAATCAGCCTGTACGAGGCGGTCTGTACGAAAGGGGCTATGGGTGGGTAACCCAGCGACCGGTGCCAAAACACATAAATGGCCGAATCAAGAATCGATGCTGCAGCCAAAACCGGAATGCGTAAGAGTGCATTCTCAAGGTTCACGCGGGTTGCCAGCGTGTAGATGATGTAAGCAGTAAGAGTCTTTGAGAATCCTCCAGCGCCTATGAGGCCACCGCTACCTGCATCAACAGCAAGACCGGCGATGGTGCCAACTATGAGTGCACGCCAGGCGTCTCGTTGAAGCGCTATGTAGACAACGACAACGAGCGGGAAATCAATGTAAGAAAGAGGGGGCCAAACAGCGCGCAGCGACAACTGCAGGAGTATGGCTAAGATGAGGGCCGCGGCGATCTTGAGCTGGGGCATTACAAATCAGAAGCGAGCGCTGAACGACCGTACTTCCAGTTGATTCCAACGATCAATAAGCCTTGCGTGGTAGCTGATAGCCTGGATACCGATTGCACAACCATCGCGTATTGCCAAACTTATCTCTTTCTGGGTCTGTCCACATTTGGCAGAGTTTGTTCAGGAGCGGGCCGCTGTGGGGGGGTGTATAGCAGCACGGCGACTTCTTCCAACTGGTCAAGGTGCGCACCAGGTTTGATTAGAATTTCGTGAGGCATCGTAGCTGAGCCAGTCTTGACGTGCACTACTTCTCCAATGTTCAGACCGGGGGGATAAATACCATCCTGACCGGTAGTCAAGATGTAGTTGCCAACTTCCACGTTGTGCAACCCTGAGACGTAACGCATTTCAATTAGGCCAGTGTCACCTAAACCTCGGATTGATCCCAAGGCCCCTGATTCTTCAAGCTGTCCTACAACAGCTCCTGCTGCAGACTTCTCATCGGTGATCAGCATTACCTGCGCTGTCCAAGGGCTCACAGCAACAACGCGCCCAACTATTCCGGTGGCTGTTATAACCGGCATGTTGAGGGCGATTCCAGAGCTACTACCGCGGCCGATAATAACGGTGTTGAACCACACCGAAGAGTCGCGGGCGATAACTCGAGCTGGTACGCTTTCGTAGCCGGTCGCTTCATGAAGCCCGAGGAGTCCCTTTAGACGCTCGTTTTCAACCGAATGCTCGCGTGCTGAGCGAAGTTCAACTTCCACACGCGCGAGTTGCTCCTTGAGGCGCTCATTCTCTTCGGCGGTACTACTAAAATTGATGATCTGTGTGACCAAATTGGAAGTGGCTCCCCCCGCTTTTGCTGAGGCGCTCTGAACGGGCGAAAAAGCGGCTTGAGCCCACACTCGGATTACTCGTTGTTTAGTTTCATTATCACGGGCGTCAACAGCCATGACGAGCAGATTCACAAAAAGGAGCGTTATGAGCCAAATTGGTGCTCGTTGCCTAATCTCCTTTTGGGTTCGTATGGTCGCCATTGGCTGTATTAGTTAGATCAGTATCTTCTGCGAATCAGTTGCCAATCTTCACTTTATCAAAGACTTACATCCCACTTGTCATTGTGTTCTCCCACTTGACTCTCTTCAATAGATCGAAGTCTGAAAGCATCTTGCCCGTCCCAAGCACTACAGAAGCGAGTGGGTCATCGGCGATCGAAACTGGCAAACCTGTTTCAATCGACAGGCGCTTGTCGAGGTTCTTAAGCAATGCGCCACCGCCCGTAAGTACTATCCCTCGTTCAACGATGTCTGCAGAAAGCTCCGGTGGCGTTCTTTCCAGCGCCACGCGCACCGCATTGATTATCGTGGACACCGAATCTGCAAGAGCTTCGCGCACTTCTTCGTCTGATATCGTAATAGTCTTGGGGATGCCTTCTATCAGATTGCGGCCTCGAACTTCATAGGACAGTGGTTCGTCAAGCGGATATGCCGAACCAAGTTCGATCTTAATCGCTTCGGCAGTGCGTTCGCCGATTAGCAAGTTATACTTTCTCTTAATGTACTGAATTATTGCTTCATCCATCTCATTTCCAGCAACCCTGACGGCGCGGGAGTAGACAATCCCGCTTAAGCTGATAACGGCGATGTCGGTCGTGCCGCCGCCGATGTCCACCACCATATTCCCGTGGGGTTCAGTTATTGGCAGTCCAGCGCCAATCGCGGCCGCCATAGCTTCTTCGACAAGATAAACCTCAGAAGCCTTTGCACGATAAGCCGAGTCTTCAACGGCACGTCGCTCCACCTGGGTTATTTCGGAAGGGATACCAATCACCACCCGGGGACTAACCCAGGTTTTGCCGTTGTGAGCTTTGCGGATGAAGTGCTGAAGCATTTTTTCGGTCACTTCAAAGTTTGCAATCACACCATCTTTCATCGGACGTATTGCAACGATATTACCGGGGGTTCTCCCTAGCATGTCTTTTGCATCACGACCGACCGCTTCGACTTGATTAGTCACTTTATTGATTGCAACGATTGATGGTTCCGAAACGACAATGCCACGACCTTTGGCGTAAACAAGTGTGTTTGCTGTTCCAAGGTCTATAGCTAGATCGCTGGAGAACAGACTGAAAATGGATTTGAAGGCCATCTATTTAATCACTTCCGGAGTGTAGAATGAGAGCATCACTTAGGTGGGCGGTCACGATCAGTAAATAGTGCAGAAAAGAGGAAGTGGTGTATGGCGCCAGCTGATTATCCATTCACCATCTACCTTTCAGCCTCCCAAGAACTGATTGGCACGTCCAAACGCATTAAGATACACCGAATGCCAAACTTGCGCTATCACGAAAAGGCTTTGTTGTCTTCTGTCTCATCGACATGAATCCCCGTACCGACGCCTGTACCACGTCGGGGACTCTGCATTGGGCCAGTAGCATAACGAATGCAGTTTTTCCGTGCCGCCTTCGCTTCGTACATAGCAGTATCGGCACAGGCGATAAGCTGCTGCGGTGAGGAGGCATGCTGCGGGAAGGCAGCAACACCGAAACTAGCAGTGAGCGAAAGTTTCAATCGTCTGCCTCCAGTAAACTGAAAATTCACTATCTTCTCGCGGATGCGTTCTGCGACAATACCAGCGAGTTCAATGCCTGTGTCTGGTAAAACGATGACGAACTCATCCCCTCCGTACCTCGCTACCGCATCAGTGTCACGCACGGATGACAGAATAACCGCTGCCATCTCCATCAGAACATGCGAACCAACAAGGTGACCGTGGAGGTCGTTAATACTCTTGAAGTCATCGAGATCCAGGAACAGCGCCGCTACGCTGGTACCATAGCGTCTCGCGCGACGGATTTCGTTTAGCAAAAACTGACGTAGGTATCTGGCGTTGTGAAGTTTAGTCAAATCGTCAGTTTGCGAAAGACGCTCGGCTTCCGCGATGCGAACTGCATTTGCAAGCGCCGCAGCAATTGGCAACGAGAGTGCGTCAAGAATTGCGACTTCAGATTTTCTAAAAGAGCGAGCATCTTCGCCTTGACGGATTCCCTCTAGAACGCCTAAGACCCGTTCGCCGCAAACGAGTGGTATCGCAATGACGTGTTTTCCGCGTTCCTTCTTTTTTATGACACCGCTTCCCGAAGCTGCCAGGCGTGCAGCCTTTGTTTCTGCCCCAGGCGCCATTACGTTTTCACCAGTAACTAGGCGGCGCCAGTTGTCATCCAGCATTGGCCCCGAAGCGTACCCGCGTTTACGGACAGCGATAGCCTCCAAAGCCCATGCTTCAAACGTGTTGGCTTCGTTTATCAGATAGATTACCCATTGGTCTGCAGAGACTAGTGCTTGAAGTCCCGCAAGAGCTGTATTAGCGGCACCATTCTGGTCTCCAATGAAGTGAAGGGAAGAAACTAGATCAAATGCCGCCCTCAGACCTTTCATCTTAAGGCTTGACGGAAGCGTGAGCAGGCCTGATTCTGCGGGCTTCTGTAGAATTTCTGGAAGTTTTAGTTCTCCTGTTCCGCCATGACCTTCGATTTCTCTGAGTAGAGCCGGTAATTGGGCTGCCTTGTCGGCGACAGTCCGAAATCCAATACGTTTGAGCGTGGCTCCATCAAGGCTCCGAAGATTCAAACTCTGGAATCCATTCATGTGTCGCCGGCAGGCAACGATTGGTGCTCCAGGCCAGAAAGCCTTCGCATGCTCAATTGCAGTATGAAGCTCCACCATGTCAGCGCCTGGTACAACCTCGTAGAGCACGGCTAGTGGTGGCGGTCCAGCCGCTTCGGCGGGAGTGGTGTTTTCTCGCTGACGCGCAAGAGCCACTTCGACCTCCACTTCTCGTAAGCCCTCAATCAGCGTTTTGACACCCGCGGCGCGTAATGCCTCGATGAGCTCATAAGCGGGAGCTTCGTGGGCATCTGTCAATAATATTACGTGCCTGGACATAGTGTTTCTCTTGGACTTCTAACTCTTGGTTCGAGATCCTCTCGCGGAGAGGCCCACTTTATATTGGCTGCTGTTCCCTTGAGGATCCTGGGCGTCCACAAGGATTTCGCGCGCTTCGGAGCGAACCGTAATCTGTACTTGGAAAGTCCCTTCACTTGGGACCAGAGTCTCGCGCCCCTCGATTCGTATAGTAGTCCCCGGTTCTGAGCGGCCACGTATTAAATAGATATTCCCACCAAGTAGTTCGGCTACAAGGTCCGACACCGGCACGTGTGAGCCGGTGCCTCGGGGTGCCACAATGAATTTCTTTGGATCGCTCCAGTCGCTAGTTTGTCCTGATGCAGCGGTTGCACGCACCCTCCAAAAATAGGTTCCTGGACGCAGATCGCTAGCGTTGAATTCCTGGGCGGCGAGTTGGTCTCGCTCGATCACCTTGCCGTCAGCCACAAAAAACGGAGATGTAGCGACCTCTACACGGTAGAAAGAGGCCGTTCCTGATTGCGGGCGTTGCCACTTTAGGACCACGCTAGCTGAACCGTTAGCGCTGACGAAAACTCTCTCCAGGTCACGTGGTTCGGAAGGAAGGGGAACATCAAGTAGTTTTTGTGGTCGTGAAATAGTGCCCGAGGGATTAACCGATACGTATTCTCCACCTTGCAGGAACGTTTTTTCTCCTGCTCGGTTTGACGTCTCGACGGCGCCAGTATTAACCCGGATCTCTTCCGTGCCTTCGGGATTGACACCAAAACTTGCTCCCGTGAGTTCTCCGAGGGTGCTCTTTGTTTTAGGTGTTTCCACCACATTGTTGGTTCCCTCTGGCTGCTGTTCAGTACGAACGTACATCTGTCCGCTATCGACGACCACGTGTACGGTCGTTTTCTTTCCGTCGTCCACGCTAGCATTGTCACGGACGATGATTGTGCTATTTGGTCTCACTACTAGAGTTGACCCGTCTGCCATGCTAATACGGGCACGACCGTTCGCCTGAGTTTGAACAGTGTCTCCGGGATAGAGTTCAGTATCACTGCCCGCAGGGATGGTTTCACGGGTAGCTGAGCGTATGACGCGGACATCACCTTCAAAAGAGATAAACCTGGCTCCGGCAGACACCCTAACGCCCATGTTAGTATTCTTAAGAGGATTGCCATATTTCCAGACATATAGGGCAGCGCCACCTGCTACTCCACAGAGAACAAGAATGGCTATGGTGATATAAACAAATCGTTTTTGAATTACCCACCAATCAAAAACGAAGCGACTGCTTTTAGTTAACATTGCGATTGGTAATCCAGGGGTGAAGAGGCAGTGACATTCGCGAGTCTTCCCGCGCACGGAGTCGGGGTCGACCAACCAATGGGCTTGTCCGCGATATTAAGAAAGGTGTGAAGTCCGGCGCCAACTAAATCAATAACTTGTTTTCGCAGCAGAAAACACTTCGCTGCCGGAATGAAAATCTAACACAGCCGGGTGGAGTGTACAAGGAGTTGAGAAGGCTTTGAAGACCAAAAATGTAAACGCGGCTGACACATTTTTTGCTGCGTCATTTTGCAAAATACGTAACGCTGGTTGCAGCCTAATATCGCTCTCCTTTACAATCCGCGGTTTGCTGGAAAGGTAATAAATCAATGCTTAGGCAATTAGGGCGACTTAAACGAACTCGCAGCTTACTAGTTATCGGATTTGCTGTATTGCTTGCCGTCAGTCTTGTTTTCTTCTACGCGCCTGGCAGAACAGCGAGATATGTAGAACCAACAAAAAGCACTGAGGTAGTAGCAAAGGTTGGCAGCGATGAGATAACTGTTGCCGATCTTGCGTTGCTGCGGGAGAGTTATCGCCAATGGTTTGGCGGGCAAATCAATTTAGCGCAACTTGGCGGCTATAGACGCCTGCTTGATGGGCTCATTCGGGGAAGAGTGATATCCCAGGAAGCGACTCGATTAGGTCTTGCGGCAAGTGATGCTGAAGTAGCGGAAAAAATTCGAAAACAGTACACCGATGCATCTGGTCAATTTGTTGGTTTGGAACGTTACAGGCAAGCGGTGGTTTCGCAATACGGCGACATTGAAAAGTTTGAACGTGGTGTTCGCAACGATATAGCTCTTGAGAAGCTCAAAGCGTTTGTCACCGCTGGGGTCATTGTCTCCGACGAAGAGGTACAAGAGGATTACAAACGTGACAACACTACTTTTGATTTAGCTTATTTGACGCTGACAGCAGACAAGCTGGCACAACGCATTCAGGTTTCTGACGAAGATCTGCGTACACACTACGAACAGAACAAAGAGCAATATCGTATTCATGACCCGCAAAAGAAAGTTCGCTACATCTATATTGACCAATCGCGAGCGGGATCGAAGCTCCAGATTCCCGATAGTGATCTCCGTGAAGAATATGAGAAGCTTGCCCCCGAGTTTAAGCAAGCTGGAGTTAGGGTGCAGCAGATTTTGTTGAAGGTTGCACGTGCGGATCTCGACGCTCAAGTCGAGCAAAAAGCCAAAGATCTCGTTGCCAAGGCTCGTGCTGCGACAGGGCAAGATGGCGAAAAGGTTTTTGGTGAGCTGGCAAGGGGCAACTCCGAAGATCCGGCAACCGCCCGCAACAACGGCTTCCTACCCGCTCCAGTAAGAAAGAACCCAAACCGAGCCGATGCCCTCTATGATCGGACTCTCGATATGCAGCCTGGCGATATTACTGAACCTATTCGACACGGGGGCAATTGGTACGTTCTCCGTCGGGGTGAGTCGGTGCCGAAGACATTCGAGCAAGCGAAGCCGGAGTTGCTTGTATCTCTGAGAAACCGCCGATCTTATTCAGTGGCAGCGGACTTAGCTGAGCGTGCACAGTCTCGTTTGCAGGAAACAAAAGACCCTCAGAAAGTCGCCCAAGAGTTCGCTGCTGAGGCGAACATGTCTCCGGGTGAGATGGTTAAAGAGACGTCCTACATCATTCCTGGTGACGATGTTCCGGGAATTGGGAGCAACCAACAGTTTGAGCAGGCAATTGCCACCTTGAACGAGCCTAATGACGTAGGCGAACCCACTGGAGTAAGAGGCGGCTTTGCCATACCGATGCTCGTCGATAAGAGAGAACCTCGTAGTGCGGAATTTGAAGAAGTCAAAACAAAAGTTGCGGATGCCCTAAAACAACGACGAGCTACAGAGCAACTGGAGCAAAAGGCAAAGGAGATTGCTTCATCAGCCCAAAGTGCTAGCAATCTTACGTCAGTAGCCGAAAGGGAAGGCTTCAAAACTGAAACAGATGAGGCGCATAAACTTGGTTCCGCTTTGGGTAGTGCGGGGGCTAGTCCAGCTCTCGATGAGGCTATTTATGCTCTGAAGAATGGTGAAGTAACGCAAACACCTATAAAGGTTGGGGACAATTGGGTGATAGTTGGAGTTACAAAGCGAACTGAAGCCGATCTGACGCAATTTGCTGCTGAGAGAGAGCAGTTGACGCGTTCATTAATTAACGAGCGTCGCAATCAGGTTTTCGAAGACTATATATCTGCGGTGCTTGAGAAAATGCGGCAAGAAGGCAGAATTAGAGTTTACAATGAGGTTATCGCACGATTGGAACTTGATGAGCCTGCGGCCACGTCACCGATGCCACGATTCCCGATCCCCACTGAGTAGTCTAAATGTAAATGGTAAATAGAATTACTCAACGCTTCGGCTCGTACCATTCACCATTCACCATTTACCTCTCAGCGCCCACCAAGTACTGGCGCGACGTCAGCCTGCGCAACGCCTGTGCGAACTTGAAGCTCGTTCCCAACAGTCGTGACTTTCAAGTTCGTTAGAGCGCTTTGGGCGAGAACTCCCCTTGCTGCAGGTAAGCGGTTGATAAAGAGCGCCCCCAACTGCTTTAAGCCTTCTATCGTAGAGCTGAGATTCTTGGCTGAATCTGCTGAGTCAGTCCGAGCCGCTAAAAACATCTCGTAGTTCTTAGCTGTCATTCCCATAGAGCCATAAACCTGCCGAACCGAAGAGACGTCCTTGGCTATTGCATCGTTACCGATTCCAATATTCTCGATTAGCGTGGGCGTAATGTTGCCACCAAAACTGAATATTGCATTGGGCTCCCGGCTGGCTAAAGTTATCAATTCCGCATTGGCCCGACTACCAGTCCCAGCGGTATCGATCACAGCTTGCACCCTTTCGAGATCCCCAATTGCAAGAGTCGTGTTAGTTAAAGAAGTAACGGCAATCTCATTGAACCGAAGATTAAGGACTCCCAAAAGCTTTATGTGCTGGTCCAAAGAGAACAGGTAGATCTTCTTACCCTTGTACGTCTCTTCCCTATACTTGCCATCAGCCGCGATGCGGCCGGCCGCAACCATCGCCTCCGGGTTGAATGTTCCTTCGGCAATCCCAACAGTATTCACTTTGGTAATCCCGGGTGAGGGATAGCTATAACGCATGCCCACAGCAAGTTGTTTGAATGACCGAGGATCAAGGCCGGTCCGAGTTTTGAATCGCTCAAGTTCTGCATTTACTTCATTTAACTTTGTTGGATTAGCTGACAGAAGTGTTGGCATTGCTTCGTCCAATACTCGGCTGACATTTACCCAAGCAACGGCGTCAGATTCTGGCAGAGAGCCAAGCAGGTTTGTCGTCGCCGCATTGGTTCCTACACTTTGGGCCGAAACGCCGATAATCAATGCTATGGAAATAGTTAAAGCAAAAGCCAATTTGGGTTGGATCATTCTATACACGATTGAAGCCTTTCGGTTGTTATCCTTTGAACGCTCTGAAGCACCGCTGCTCAGTCTGGCTTTTCCGATGCCTATCAGCCATACGAGGTTGGCCTTTCCCTACTTGCTTACAAAAGACTTTGAATTTCGCCATACCTACCGTTCCTTAGTGCCCAGAATGACAGGGCTATCAACCTGTCGGTAATTCTGAGGCAAGTCAAACACCTTAGCGTCAACCTCAAGACTGATCTTCTTTAGTTCCATAACCACCTCCGGCGTGTCAGTAGCAGTACGACGCATCTCAGTCCTGATTGGCATTCCCAGGTTTTCGTCAAACCAGACGAATGTTTCCGATAAGATCCCTGCGTCAGTTATTCGGTACTTTACTGTTTCACGGCCGTCTATTACTTCACGACCGACTATCCGATAACGGGGTTCACCGACTTGAGTGAAAGAGAGAGAGTTTGGAGACAAGGCGGTGTCCGCTGATGGTGTCGCCCTCGGATCGCCGGTTGTCGGATTGAGTTTGGCAAAGATTTGTTCAGATGGTGAGAGTATGTACCGACCTTCAGGCATCTCCAAGTAGATGATCCTCTTCCCCCAGAAATCGTACTCTTCTCGTCGCCGGAGCCCGTCGCGAAAAATCAGAGTAGTCTGCGGTGAATCTAACGGTCCGCTGAGAGTAATGGTACGAACAGCCTGGTAACGATCCGGTTCTCTCGTGGAAAATGGTGGTGAAGAACTGCTAGTAACTTCTGAATCTGAATCGTTCGCTGCGTCTCTGTCCTCCGAATATGCGCCGCTACATGCAGACAAAAGAACTGCGGAAACAACGATAACTGCAATTGTGATTTGACCTCGGCCCACCGAACTGCTCAGACTCGTTCAATCAACAGCGCAAGTCCCATCCCGCCACTAACGCAAAGTGTTGCCAGCCCGCGATTGGCTTCCCGCTTCTCCATCTCGTACAACAGCGTCGTGGTTATTCTTACGCCAGTACAGCCAATCGGGTGTCCGAGAGCAATGGCACCGCCATTCACGTTGAGACGTTCAAGATCGAAATGCAAATCGCGATCGCACGCGATTACTTGAGCTGCAAATGCTTCATTCAGTTCTATGAGATCGATGCTGTCAAGTGCGAGCTTCTGCCTTTCCAGAAGCTTACGGATAGCTGGAACTGGGCCGATCCCCATTATCTCCGGCGCCACGCCAGTAATCTCGTAGTCGACCAATCGAGCTTGAGGTTTCGCTCCGGTGTGGAAGAGGCCTTCTTCGCTCATAACTAAAACCGCCGCAGCCCCATCTGTGATGCCGGAAGAGTTCCCGGCCGTTACAGTGCCATCTTTGGAAAATACCGGGGGCAACTTTTCAAGCTCTTCAAGACTGCTGTTCGGGCGACAGTGTTCATCCCTAGAGAACTCGATTGTCTGCTCCTTTCCAGGCTTGATTTGCAGTGTCAGAGCCTCAGCATGGAAACGACCCGACTCGATTGCAGCCTGAGCACGTCTTTGGGATTGCAAAGCATACTCGTCTTGCTCTCGTCGTCCAATTTCGTAGCGTTGCGCCAACCTCTCGGCAGTCTCCCCCATTAACAAACCCGATAGGGGATCATGGAAACCATCGCGGTACATGCCGTCGACTAGTTCCGTATTTCCCCTGCGAACTCCCCATCGAACTCCCTCGGCAAAATATGGAACTCGCGACATGCTCTCAGTACCACCTGTTAGAACAATGTGCGCCTGATTCAGCATTATCTCCTGAGCCGCGAGTATTATCGCTTTGAGTCCTGAACCACATGCCTGATTGACTGTGAAAGCAGGGACAGTTTCAGGTACACCGCTGCGATAAGTAATTTGGCGAGCAATGTTTGGTCCACCGCCCGCCTGTCTAGCACAGCCCCAGATAGATTGGTCCACTTGTTCTGCGCGGACTCCGGCTCGGGAAAGGCTTTCGCGAGCTACTGCCGTACCCATATCAGCGGCGGTCCAATTAGAAAGGGCGCCACCAAATCTGCCAATTGGCGTTCTTACTGCTCCTGCAAGGTAGATACTTTTCATACTTCAACAAAAAGTTAGCCGTTTAGTTGACGGAAAATGGTAGCACACGGTAGAAGTAAGCTTGAAACAAGGTCTTAAAGTTTGCCACCCTCACCAAACCTGATATGCGAAGCCTCACAACCCCAACTCTCGTCGAAGCTGCTCGTACCTATATCAACGAAGTGTTTACCACAAATCTTGAGTGGTTTGTCATTGCCGGAGAAGAACACACCCAGTCAGTCCGGCGAAATGAGTTCGATGTGACAACGTCTCATGGAAGTCTTGTCTTCTCTTGTTGGACCGAAAAGGGAACTCGCACTTGGAAGATAGATGGTTGGCAATGGACAGGCGACAAGCTGCTGTTTGACGCCTCACGCCGAATGGGTGCCGAGCGGCTTTTGATCGAGATGGTGCCGCGAGCGTCCGCAACTGCTATTGCGGCGACCGTCAAGGCAGCCAGGCAAAAACGCGCAGAGCAGTTGGCCCAGTTGGCCTCATCATTGTTGACTGCCTCACGTGTCGAGCGAAGTTCTTTGAGCCCGGGCATACGGCGAGGACAACCCGGGCGCTATGCGCGGATTCTGCTTCGGTTAAGGCATCAGCGGATTGCAGTTACTGCGTCAGTTATCCCTTGCACATCGGGTGAAGTCGACGCATTTCTTGCATCGGCACTTTTGTGGTTCAGACGCACAAGCGGCCGCATCAAACCTCCATTTGTCCAACAACTCTGGTTAATCATTGAGAGAAAACTTGTTAAGCCTCTCACACAGCGAATTGCGCTGTTGCGGCCCGGCTTGAAAACCGCCATTTCAATCTTTGAGATCGACGATTTCTGGACAGAACTCAAATTGGTTCCTTATCCAGAACTCAGCGAGCTGTGGCGCCAACGTCTGGCACGTTTTCCGCCAGTAGCCGGAACACCATTTACCGAGTCATCGCTCTCTATTGAGGCGTTGGCTCCCGAGTCCATCGACATTGTGCGTGCTCGTTTCGGAGAAACGCTGAGATTCTTTGGACTTCCTTTCGCTCGGGTGCGGCGGGTGTTGGGGATTGAGCGCGTTTGGTTCGGAATCGAGGGCTCGCGACGGCGACTACTTGAAGCTGCCACAGATCGCGAGTGGAGGACTCTTATGGCAGATCTGCGGAAGTACCGTTCCGCTTCCTCTACAGATCGTCACCACTCACTTTACAGAATGGCGGCAGAGGCATGGCTTGAATCGCTGTTGCGTCGCGATATTACGAAGTTGGACCCCGGTCTAATAATCGCTCCGCTACATGCGCAATTCAGAACAACGCGTGGTACTGCTCATGGAGTACGCCCAATAGATCTGCTAGCCCTTCGGCGCGACGGACGGCTTGTGGTAATTGAGCTGAAAGTAACTGAAGACCGCGAGCATGTTCTCCAGGGAGCAGACTACTGGCAACGGGTCGAGGCGCATCGCCGAAGAGGTCATATCTCAAGGGCGCATCTGTTTGGGCGACAAACGATCAGAGATGAGCCACCGCTCGTTTATTTGGTCGCGCCTACTTTGCGAGTTCATCCGGCGCTGCTGACGCTAGGCCCAGCGATAACTTCGGAAATTGAAATCTATCGATTTGATATTAATGAGGACTGGCGTACGGGAGTACGCGTTATGAGGCGGATGCGGATTAATTAATCTGGTCAGTGCTTCACGAAGACGTTTTTATCTTGTTTTGTTGTCTTTGGAGTGGGCGATGCGGCTGTCGGGGAACTGGCGCCGCTCATAGCCTGTTCTCTTGAAAGAATTCCGGCGATGCGCATTCTAAACTCGTCTGAGTTACTTGCCGTGTGTAGAGCTTCATCCAGCGAAATCAGGCCGGACTGGACTAGATGGAAGAGCGATTGATCGAATGTCTGCATACCGTATTGTGAGGTCCCAGCCGCGATCGCCTCCCGGATTATGTAAGTCTTCTCTTCATTCATAATGTAGTCCCGTATTAGTGCGGTCGATACCATGATCTCGACTGCCGGTACTCTGCCCGGGCCCTTTGCCGCACGAACTAGTCGCATTGAAATCACTGCCTTGAGGATTCCCGCTAATTGAATCCGCACGGACTTCTGTTGGTGAGAAGGAAAAGATGAAACAATTCGCGTGATTGTTTCAGTAGCATCAAGGGTATGCAGAGTAGACAAAACCAGATGCCCAGTCTCAGCAGCGGTCAAAGCTGTCTCAATGGTTTCAAAGTCACGCATTTCTCCAACGAGTATTACATCCGGATCTTGACGGAGAGCTCCCCTAAGAGCTTCAGCGAAAGAGCGAGTATCGACGTCAACTTCTCGTTGGGTAACAAAGGACATTTTGTCACGGTGGAGGAATTCGATAGGGTCCTCAATGGTTACGATGTGCCCACTTCTCAGAGTGTTAATGCGATCGATAATTGCCGCCAATGTTGTAGATTTACCGGAACCGGTCGCGCCGGTCACCAGGATGAGGCCGCGTCGCTCTTCTGCAATCTTATCGATTACCGGGGGCAAACCAAGTTCGGCTGTCCCTTTGGTTTGATCCGGAATCACACGGAGAACAATACTAACTGTGCCACGTTGTTGAAAGATGTTCGCACGAAATCTGCCGAGCCCACTCACACCATATCCAATATCGACTTCAGAAGCCTCTTTGAAGCGTTGTTTCTGACGGTTTGACATCATGGCAAAGGCCATATCAAGCGTGTCTTCCTGTTTTAACCTGGGAGCATCAACTATGGGATGAAGTTCACCGCCGATCCGCATTACAGGGAACGAACCGACTTTGATGTGGAGGTCTGAAGATCCGTGGCTGATAGCTACGCGCAAGAGATCGTCAATTTTGACGGGCATAGAAGAACACCTTTCGAGTATTGGGGAGCTTGCGAGGTAGGATTTCTACTTTTGCTTTGTTTTGCGCTGGGACAAGCGCTGCTGAAAGTTTCTGACCGAGAGCTAAGGTAACCCCTTAGAAGCCGGTAGCGATAATAGCCCGGTCAGCCAAAACCCGTCAACTTTTGAATTTTCAAAGGGTTGTAGGCTTACGGCCCGTTTAGAAGTCGCAAAAAAGAAGAAACGGCTAGCGAGGAAGCCTTTCCTGCCAGCCGTCTCGGTATTCCAGCTAAAACGATATTAGTCGCTAGCGATAGCTTGGTACCTCATTGACTCCGTTTCAGGGCTTGTAACCTGACCATCTTCGGTCGGCTGGTCAGATTCATAGTTGTTATTAATCAGAGCACTCTGCTGCTCTTTTACATAAGTGAGCCACTTCGCTGGCGGTTCGCGTTCACCACTGGTGATCTCAAAAAAGTGCCTCTGAATCTTTGCCGTAATTTCACCTCGTTGACCGTTCCCTACGGTAATTCTATCAACCGAACGAATAGGAGTAATTTCTGCTGCCGTGCCCGTGAAAAACAGTTCGTCAGCAACGTAAAGTGCCGCGCGCTGGAAGGTTCGCTCCTTTACGGTTAGTCCGAGCTCACGACAAATCTGAATGACACTGTCACGGGTAATCCCTGGAAGAATTGATGATGAGAGTGGTGGTGTAAGCAGGACTCCGCCCGTGACCATGAAGATATTTTCACCTGAGCCCTCAGAGACGTAGCCACGATCGTCAAGTGCAATGCCTTCGGCGAAACCGTTTAGCAAAGCCTCCATTTTGATGAGTTGCGAGTTCATATAATTAGCACCACTCTTAGCCATCACTGGCATTGAATTGGCAGTCAGCCTATTCCAAGTTGAAACACAGACGTCTACTCCCTTTTCAATAGCCTCGTCTCCCAGGTACTTACCCCAGTCCCAGGCGCCAATGTAGCAAGCAAGCGGGTTAGGGAATGGGTTAACGCCGAATGCTGGACGCGCCTCATCTAAGCTGCGGAAGAGAATTGGCCTGATATAGCACTGATCGAGACCGCTGAGCCGCACTAATTCAACTGATGCATCACACAACTGGTCCAAAGACCAGGTATGGTCCATGCGATAGATCTTTGCTGAGTTCAGAAACCGCTGCATATGCTCACGCAGCCGAAATATCGCCGGTCCGCGTTTCGTGGTGTAACACCTTATGCCCTCAAAGATGCTCGACCCATAGTGAAGTACGTGAGACATCACATGAACCCGTGCGTCGTCCCATTTGATAAACTCTCCATCATGCCAAACGACATCACATATCCGCGGTGTTGCTACGTCTTTCACTTTGCCATCTTTTGAGAACATATTATTTTGACTCCTTCCAGTTGGAAATTTAGTGAGGCAAAAGCGGCGAGGTGACTTTGCCCTTAAAGTAAGCAGAAGGGTTTCTGTGAAACGCATTCCGCAGGATTTGTTAACGTCCTACGAGCTGAACTTGCAAGGTTGTTCGGACAGAGCACAATAACGTAAATCAACTTACCTTGGCAAGGCCACGCTTGATTCAATTTCATCTGCGACGTACCATCAAATGCTTTTTATAATCAAACAAGAATGTTAATCGATGGCCCTTTCCACCCGCAAAGGCTGCACTCCCGATCTGCACCGCTTATTTTAGTGGTGTCTATAACTATCTCGTTGTTTTCCACTAATTGCCGTATGGACCAAAACACCGTTAATCGAACAGTGCCCGAGGCGGAAAAGCTTGCAACCAAAGAATCACTGGAACACAGTATTCATCGAGCCGCCATAGCCATCGACATGCATGCTGATACGACACAACGCCTCGTTGATGAAAGAGTTGATTTATCTAAGCGGTTGGTCGACGGGCATTTTGATACTGTTCGCGCCAAAGAAGGAGGCCTCAATGCGCAATTCTTCTCTATTTGGGTCGAGCCTCAACTGTATGGTGGCGGTGGCTCGGGAGCCATAAAGCGAGCCGACGACCAGATCGCCGCCGTTCGCCGGATGGTCGATGAGAATCCTGATAGCTGGGCCCTCGCAACGTCGGCTGCCGATATTCGACGCAATTTTGCAGACAAAAAACTTTCAGCGATGTTGGGACTCGAAGGCGGTTACGCAATCGATGATCGCCTCGAGAATGTTCAGCGCTACTACGATATGGGAGTTCGTTACATGTCGCCGGCGTGGAGCGTAAGTACCAGTTGGGCTGGTGCATCAGGCGATGAAGTTGGTAAGACTCGCGGCCTCAATGAATTCGGAAAAAACGTGATACGCGAGATGAATCGCTTGGGGATGATGATTGATGTCAGCCACGTTTCAGATAAAACTTTCTGGGATATCATCGAGTCTTCATCAAAACCAGTCATCGCTACGCATTCGGCTTGCCGAGCCATCGCAAACGTGCCGCGCAATCTTGACGATGAAATGATTCGGGCGCTTGCTCGAACAGGTGGTGTTATCTCAGTCCTTTTTTATCCCGAGTTTCTTGAACCGGGCTGGAGCGAGAAAAAGAAACAAGTTGATGCCGCAATCGCACTTCTGGTGCAAAGAGCCTCGGAGGCGGAAAAAGGTGGAGCTTCGCAGAAGAAGATGGCGCGTGACAGAGTTCGACGTGAAGAATACGCGAAGCGTTTGCCAGCCGTCGGTGTTACTCGTCTCGTCGATCACATCGATCATGTTGTTAAGCTTGTTGGTGTGGATCACGTTGGAATAGGTTCCGATTTTGATGGTGTACAAGTAACTCTCTCTGATTTAGAAACCGTTGCGGACCTCCCCAACCTTACACGCAAGTTATTGCAGCGGGGTTACTCGCCTGACGACATTCAGAAGATTCTTGGTGGTAACATCCTGCGCGTAATGGAAGCGGTCGAGCAGCGTTGAGGTCGCAGTATCTTGAGCAACAATAAGAAGCTTCCAAGGATCGGATTTCATGCACCGATCAAGGGCGGTCTACACAATGCCTTATTGCGATGCAAAGAACTCGATTGTCAAACCGTTCAGATATTTTCCCGTAATCCTCGAGGTTGGCAGGCAAAGCCGCTAACCGCGGTTGATGTCGCGCAGTTCAAGCTGACTCGACGCCAAACGCAGATTGCACCCGTTATCGTCCACGCGAACTACTTAATCAACCTAGCGGGTAGTGATCGGTTGATACTCGAGAAATCCCGCATGTCATTCAGAGAAGAGCTTGAACGTGCCGTTCTTCTCGGAGCTAATTATCTCGTTGTACATCCAGGCAGTGGTCGGGGAGCTACTGAAGCCGAAGGGATGGCGCTCTGTGCTGAAAGCCTGAAAGCGACTACCGCTGGCCTCGAGCTGAAATCGTTGCGCATTCTTCTCGAGAACACCGCGGGGCAAGGTGGGTGTATTGGTCATCGCTTTGAGCACTTGAAGGCTATCATCGATGCTTGTTCTAAGCTTCCGTTAGGAGTCTGTCTTGATACCGCTCATGCTTTCACGGCAGGCTACGATATCCGTGAAGAAGAAGGGCTGGAGCTTACAATCCAGGCGCTTCAGCGTACGGTTGGGACGAGAAAAGTACGCGCCATTCACTTTAATGATTCGAAAGCAGATTTTCGCTCGCGGGTTGATCGGCACTGGCACATTGGTCAGGGACTGATTGGTCGTGAGGCTTTGCGGCGAGTAGCCCGTCATCCAAAACTCGCTCATGCAGCCTTCATTCTGGAAACACCGTGCGACGATCCTGGTGACGATGTGCGGAATGTTGATGTATTGAGATCGTTTCTAACGTGAATGGTGAGGAGAGCCAGAAGTCAGCGTCAGACCACCTGAGGGTGGTTGCGAGAACCAGAAACTCTCGGCAACCATTTTTCATTTGTAACTTGTCATTTTTCATTTTTCATTATTTTTCGTATTTTC
>CAZNPP010000027.1:0-12022 GCA_964574785.1 uncultured Chloracidobacterium sp.
TAGAAGACGGCGCGTTTAGCAGGTAAAAACACATTGTATTGCATTAATAAAAAAGATGACCACAATATATTGACATGGGGTGTTACAAAGATGTATATTGCGCTCCGCTTGAAAAGAACACGGGGTTTGACTGGAGCAGCGGCAGGATCCCCGAGCTGTTCCGGGCGAGGCGTTTTCGCTTCGAATAGAACCAACCGCAGTATCCGCTATACATAAAACGGCGCTCAAAGCAGTTCTGCGTCGGTCCGCTTTTGAACTCGCAAACTCGCGTATCCCTGGCGCGAGAAAGGTAGAGAAGATGAGCGCAGCTTTCGGTAAGCACATGGCCGTGAACACAACTCCTTCAACACCAACGACCCGGCGAAAGAGCCAGCCTCTGGGTCTGAACGCTAAGCGAGTGATTAGCAAGCGCTACTCTTTAAAAGATGCAAAAGGGCGTCCCATTGAGGAATGGCCGGATATCGTTCGGCGCGTGGTAGGTCATGTTTCGGCGGCCGAAAGGGACCCTAGCAAGCGTGATGCGTTTTTCGAGGCTATGACAGAGGTAATGCTGGCTCGCGAGTTTGTGCCGAATACTCCATGCCTCGTAAATGCCGGAAAAACTAACGGCCAGTTGGCTGCGTGTTTTGTTCTTGATGTCCCTGATTCAATTTCAGGAATCATGGAACACGCGAAAGCAGCGGCCACCATTCACCAAACTGGTGGTGGTACTGGCATGACATATGAGTTCTTGCGGCCTGCGGGAGCGATGGTTAGTTCAACTCGAGGTGTTGCATCTGGTCCTGTGTCGTTCATGAACATCGTCAATCAGGTGACAGATGTAGTGAAGCAGGGTGGTGTTCGGAGAGGGGCGAACATGGGGATGATGCGGGTCACTCATCCAGATGTTCTTAGGTTTATCCACGCAAAGAACGACCAGCATTCACTCACGAACTTTAATATTTCGGTCAACGTTACCGACAAATTCCTGAGAGCAGTTGATAACAACGAGTGGTTCCAGCTCGAGTTCAACGGCGAGTCATGGACAGAGCCCGTTTACGATCCAGTTGTCGATGGCGACTATGTAGTCTATCGACGCCCTGATGGTTCAACTGTTACTTTCTGCGACCGCCAGGCATTTCGCAATGCTGACCTGACCGATTGCACGATCGAAGAACCTCCGCGTCCGGGTATGGTTTATGCTCCTGACGTTTGGAATCGAATAATCGCAAGCGCTCACAAGTATGCAGAACCGGGTATTGCCTTCATCGACGAAGTTAATCGTCACAATCACATGATGAAGTCAATGGGGCCGATCTACTCGTGCAATCCCTGTGGTGAGCAGTTCCTTCACTTTTCCAACTCCTGCAATCTAGGCTCGATTGACTTGAGCAAGTTCTACGATCCTGAGCGACGAGTTGATTGGGAACGTTTACGAAAAGTAACTCATCTCTGCACTCGTTTTCTGGACAACGTTATCGACACTTGTGCTTGGCCTCTGCCTGAGATCAATGATGTCGTTCATCGGACCCGTCCCGTAGGTTTGGGGATCATGGGTTTTGCAGATCTCTGTTTGAATCTTAAGACTACTTACGGCTCCGCAGCTTCGATAGACCTCATGGATGAGGTGATGGGATTCGTTCGTCGTGAATCCTGGATTGCCAGCAATAAACTTGGAGCTGAAAAGGGAGTTTTCCCGGAGTTTGAGCCGAATCGCGAAGCATACGAAGATTTTCTTTATAACCAGATTGGTATCTCGCGCGACATCCCTTTAACTCCGCGCAACTATGAAGTTACAACGATTGCTCCGACTGGCACGATTTCGCTCGTGGCTGAAACCTCGTCCGGAATCGAGCCTAACTTCTCCTGGGCCTATGTGCGCAAGGATACGCTTGGGACACGTACTTACGTGCACACCCTCGCGGCCCAGGCGTTGGGACTCGAAGTCGATCAGACCGAGCAGGAGTCAATCGACAAGGCGGCCGCGTTCGTCGTGGAACACGAGCACGAGCTGCCTGACTATTTTATTTCGGCTATGAATATTAGCGCCGAACAGCACGTCCATGTCCTTGCTGCTGCTCAAAGAAACGTCGACAACAGTGTCTCGAAGACTTGCAACGGCTCCGTAGATGATACAGTCGAGTCAGTTGATCGGCTGTACCGGCTGGCGCGTCAGCTTGGTTGCAAAGCTGTCAGCTACTATCGTGACGGCTCTCGTGAAAACCAGGTGCTCACTTCGATGAAGGTCGAGGAGAAGGGTGAGGCTGCCTGTAATCCGGAAGTTACAGCTGAGCCGCTTGAAGAACAGGTAATCGGACGCGGCGAGTCAGAAATCGAAACACCCACTGTTACGGCTCTTCGCGTCGAGCGTCCCCGCGAACTTCGTGGAGCTACGTGGCAGATACCGTTTGATGGGCAGAATCTCTATGTCACCGTCAATCATGACGGCAAGATGATTCAGGAGGTCTTTGCCACTGGGCCAATTAGTGGCGGCGTGGGCTTACTAGCTTCCAAAATGTTACGAGGTGGATTTGAAGCCGCTGAGGTGGCGTACAGCCTTAATAAAGTCACCGGTACACACGCGGTTTGGTTCAACGAGCGGCTGTTAACTTCGCCCGAACAGGCGGTTGCCGAATGCATCATGATCACGAATCGCCGATTGAGGGGCAATCCCGATTCCGCTCGAGCGCTCGGCAAGCAGCAGGCACAATCCCAAAATCAATCGGCGCCATCAGCAGTGACTGGGGCAATAATGTCGTCGATGATTGGCATTTGTCCCGAGTGCAAAGGGCAGCTAGAGCACGCCAGTGGCTGCGACTTCTGTAGGGATTGTGGATATTCGAAGTGTAAGTAGTAACACTTGGTTTTGGGTCTGCGGTCTTAGGGCTTTGACTTGGATATTCTGCCGTTGAAACGCCTACAAAACCTGATCAAGCTTCAGCAAGGTGTGCAACAGAACGTTGGCGCCGTTTGCGATGTCCTCAGAGCGGGAGAATTCGCGCGGTGAATGGCTTATACCCGCAACGCTCGGGATGAAGATCATACCAATAGGACCAAGTTTAGCCATGTCTTGAGCATCGTGACCAGCACCGCTTGGCATCAGCTTCGTGCTTAGTCTGAGTTCTTTCGCAGCTTCAACAATCAGCCGGCGAACGCCTTCATCAGTTGGGGCGGGAGTATTGACGTTGATCTCTTCAAAGTTAAATTTTGTATTGGTGACTTGCGCTATTTGCTCCACCTCACCCCGAATCTTTTCATAGAGCATCTTAATCTTCGCAGCGTCGAGATCACGTAGTTCAAGACTGACAACAACTTTGCCTGGGATTACGTTCGGAACGCCCGGTAGTGCCTGAATCCTTCCCACCGTACCCACCTGGCGTCCTGGAATACTCCTAACCGTACGATTCACCGCCTCGATAAATTTCGCCGCAGCTAACAAGGCATCCTGCCGTTTGTCCATCGGAGTAGTGCCGGCGTGATTGGAAAATCCCTCAATGGTGACGTCCCACCAGTTGATGCCAACAATGCCTTCAACGACACCAATATCAATTTTTTCAGCCTCGAGTGTACCACCTTGCTCAATATGCAACTCGACATACGCGGCAATATCACCTCGTTTGCGAACGACTTCAGGAAGCTTGGCAGGATCGCCGCCGAGAAAAATGATTCCCTCACGAATAGTCTTGCCACTACGACTTACAAGATCCAGTTCGGGTTTAGTTAAAGTGCCACTGATTGCGCGACTGCCGAAAAGGCCGCCCTCTTCGTTCTGAAAGATTATTACTTCTATTGGGTGACGAGTGGTGATGTTTTGTTCTGCAAGGGTTTGGGCCACCTCGATAGCACCCAAAGAACCAACTACGCCATCGTAGTTTCCGCCTTCTGGTACGGTATCGACATGCGAGCCGATCATTAAAGGCGTGAGATCGTTGCTTCCCGCGCGGCGTCCAAGGATATTTGCGGCAGCATCAATATTAACCTCGAGTTTTGCCGCGCGCATTAATCCCATGACGTACTCGCGTCCTTTGCGATCGGCATCGCTATAAGCCACACGGCTAACACCGCCTTGGGGGTTTTTCCCGAATTCAGCTAAGCCTTTGATGTGCTCGCTAATACGTGATCCATCCACACGCAGTTGAGTTTGTGGCTGAATAGGTACCAGCGAGAGCGCGCCAAGGGTCAGTAGTAGGCTTTGGTTGAAGTCTCGGCGATAAATGGGCATGGTGATTGCCGATTGCTGATTACGTTCGATTGTGAAAGAGTGGTGACTTTATCGCAGGCGATTGCCGCAAAGCAAATGGTTAGACACACCACACAGCCAGTGATCAAGAAGTTTTTAACGCAAAGCCGCCAAGGGAGCAAAGGATTCAAAGAACTAAGAGTTTCATACGAAGAGTGAACAAACATGAAGTCGACAGAAGAAGACGTACAAGCACACCCGGTGATAGCAAACGCAACGAACTGGATGCCGCTAGATACGACAACTCATCAGGATCACGTCATAGCTCACGTCTTGGGAGCAACAGTTCTCGGTTATTTTGCTCTCGACGAAACCCTCTATATACCTTTGGATATTGGGTTCATTTGGATCATCTACATCGATGGACAGATGGGCTTAGTACCACAAGGTGTGGCGCTTGATGAAATAGAAGTCGAGGAAGATATTCGAAGCAAGATCAAAGCTGAGGTCGGGAGCCTGGTGGGGGGCTCTGAAGGTTCCTATAGCCATTTGGTTCAAGCCGAACCCACATGTACCATTACTGAAGTCAACTTCTTTGGTGCGGATAATGGAAGGCGGCGGCTGATTGTTTCTGGCGAGGAATCAAGTTTGATTATTGAGACCTCGCTGGCTTCGGCTGAGATCAAGGTGTATGGAGCTTCATAAGAGATGGAATCGAGTTCAGAACTCGAGCGGGCAGCTAGTGAAGAAAGAGAGTTTGTGCGCAGACTCTTGCAGGCGGAATTGGGACGTAATCCGACGGAAGCGGAGATTGATGAGTGGCTCAGGCAGCACACGGAAGGGTACTGATCTGGTCCACGAAGCGATACGACTACAAACTGAAGTTTCTCAAACGGAGATTTCTTCGCAAGGACTTTTTTCGTGTGGATTTCGTGTGGCTAAGTGGATCGTTGTCAATCAAAAAACTGATCCACCAAGCCACGACGACAAACTGAAGTATGTCGGAATAGTGTGTCTCACCCAGTTACCTCAATCTGATTATCCACCTGAAGCACGCCTCTAACGGCTCGGACCATCCTCTCGATCTCCATTTTGATGGCTTCCGATCTTACTGTTCCAAGTATGGTTACCTTACCATTGGCAGTTGTCACCGTAATACCCAATCCTGATAGGTTTGGGTCATCAGCGATTCTACGCTCAATTTCAGCCTGAATTGCAGCATCATTGTGTAGCTCTGAGACTGAGCCACCCGCAGGCGCTGGTTGCTGAATGATTATTGGCGGCTGGGCCGGAGCCGGTTGTTGAATGATCACTGGCGGAGGGGCTGGCTGCTCGACGATCGTAGTCTGAGGTGTCGTGGGAGTCTGTTGCTCGGCTAACTCTCCGGTCGTGTACTCTCCTGTACGACCCGTCATTAGGACCAACAGTAGTAATGTAACCAGTCCGACGGCGATGATCACCAATACTCCCACCGTAGCAGTAGAGATGCCGTCACGTTCAGGAACGCGCACAGCTTCAGACTGCACAACCTCGCGGCGGGCATTTGGGGTTTCAACGACAACCCTGCTTTTCCTTGCCTGTTCTTCGTCGTAAGCCATTTTGTTTGTTCTCCTCGTTAATAAACAGAATCAAACTTTTTGCTAGAGAATCTTTATGATATGTCTCATCAGCAACTGACATTCCCGCTCCCCTGAAATGTCCAATTCGCAATAAGGACACAAGGAGGAAACAACTTTTCTCTTGATGGCTCCGACTCTTTGCTGCTGGCTTCTGAGAGTAGTTAGATGCAAGAGGTTGTTCTAGTGCGTCTGATTTTAGGTCTTAGACAGGGAGTGCGGTCTGAAATGGGACAGTGGCTGAGTGAACACCGGTTTGACCGAGAGCCGAATACGCGAGCATAATTTCACAAATGGAAACAGCACTTGTCCATCATCCGGTTTTCCAGCAACACGATACTGGTCCAGGTCATCCAGAAAGTCCTTCCCGCTATTCTGTTGTCATGGAAGCTCTCAAGGCCGACACCGAACTTTGGTCCTCTCTGAAAGAAGTCAAGGCTCATGAAGCTGCACGAGGTGATATTCAGGCCTGTCACACTCCTCAGCTAGTTAAGACAATCGAACGAGTTGTACGCGAGGGGACTGAATACCTTGATGCGGATACCGTAGTTTCAATGCGTTCTTTGGATGCCGCGGTCCTGGGCGCTGGTGCCGCGTGTCAAGCGGTCGATTTGATCATGAGAGGAGAAGCTGTCAATGCATTTGTTCCTGTTCGTCCTCCAGGTCATCATGCAACTGCGGAACGTGCAATGGGTTTTTGTCTTTTCAACAATGTAGCAGTGGCGGCTCGATACGCTCAAGCCCATTACCGTGAAATTGAAAAGGTCGCGATTATTGATTGGGATGTTCACCATGGCAACGGAACGCAAGGGATCTTTTATGATGATCCGACTGTCTTCTTCTTCTCGATGCACCAGTATCCGTGGTATCCGGGCACTGGAGCCCGAGGGGAGAAAGGTATTGGTCGTGGCAAAGGCTGCACACTGAATATCCCCTTACGTGCGCGAACGCCAGCGAACGAGCATAAGCGTTCTTTTGTAGCCGCGCTCGACGAGATAAGGACCAGCTTCAAGCCCGACTTTGTCATTCTTTCCGCGGGATTCGATTCACATCACGGGGATCCATTGGGCCAGTTAATGCTGGGAGACGAAGACTTCGTAGAAATGACCAACGCTGCAATTGATTTGGCAGATGATTGCTGCGAGGGGAGAATCCTTTCTTGCCTCGAAGGTGGATACAATCTCCAAACTTTGGGACAGACTGTCCGAGTGCATGTCACGCAGCTCGAAAACCGAGGGCGGCTTCTCCGGAACAGTGGCCCGGTACCTCCGGTGGTGTTGTAGGGGGCGGCCCCCGTGGCCGCCCCTTAACCGCCGAAACAGTCTTTCACGTCGGCGGCCACGGAGGGGCCGCCCTACAGATTAGGACAGCACCGCACCCCCGCAAAGATTGAACCGTGACTGACGCTGGAGTAAACTCAAAGTCCACTTAACCCGATTTCGGAACGAGTCTCAGGGAAGGGCAATGCACTATATAGAAGAGAACCCTATGAGACACCGAACACAGTAATCCTACCGTTCCGAGAAGCACAGAGGGCGGTAAACCTCAAGCTGCTCTCATGGAGAGAAAGTCATGCCTGACATCGAAATCACATGCGCTGAATGTGGAACATCTTTCCCATTCAGTGAACGGGAACAGGACTATTATCGAGAGCGCAACCTAACCCATCCAAAACGATGTAAACCGTGTCGAGAGGCACGCCGAGCAAACTTTGGAGGACCCCGGGGCTCTGGAGGAGAGCGCGTGAAATTCGAGATCACGTGCGATCAATGCGGTAAGATCGACACTGTTCCGTTCAAGCCATCCACAGGTAGGCCAGTCTTGTGTGGAGACTGCTTCAGCGTTAATCGGGCAGCCCAACAGAGAACCTGACTGTCTTCTTAGGTCTAAGCCAAGGAGTTTTTGCGTTCGCTTTGTGCCGAAGCGATCGCTTAGGTTTGTTTTAATGAGATACGAAACCATTCAAATGCACATAACCCACGGTGTTGCGGTTATTACTCTGAATCGGCCAGATTCGCTAAATGCACTCACAGCGCAGGTAGCACAGGAGTTCCTCGCTGCGATTGACGACGTTCGCATCGCAAACGCGCGCTCGCTCATTATCACAGGTGCAGGGCGCGCGTTTTGTGCTGGAGGCGATCTCAAGGAGATAAAAGCTATCGCCCAACGTGAAGGAAAAATAGACGCGTTTTTTGATGAGCCCTTACGATTGCTGAATGAGTGCATTATGGTCATTCGACGGTTACCACTACCAGTCATCGCGGCGGTTAACGGTGCTGCTTCTGGGGGTGGTTGTAATGTGGCTCTGGCATGCGACCTTGTAATTGCTGGTGAGAGCGCTCGTTTTAATCAAGCCTTTGTAAAGATTGGTTTAACACCGGATCTTGGTGGAACTTTTATCCTGCCGCGTTTGGTAGGTTGGAAACGCGCAACTGAGCTTATGATGACCGGAGACGTCATCGAGGCACGGCGTGCTCTTGAGCTGGGCATGATCAACGCTGTCGTTCCCGATCAGGAGCTGATGGACCATGCCATGACATTAGCATTGAAACTAGCTAATGGCCCCACTGTCGCTCTGGGCCGAATAAAGGAGTTAATGGAAGCAAGCGGCACAAATGATTACTCTGCTCAGCTTGATTTGGAGCGTGCTGTTCAGATCGAGTCCGGTCGCACCAACGACTTCAAGGAAGGGGTAACCGCTTTCATCGAAAAACGCCTCGCAAATTTTAGTGGGAGCTAGGATTTAAAGAAGCATCAAAGCAAAGGCTCCAAAGTCCAAAGACCAAAGTCCAATCCCCTTACATAAGTATTACAAATGCTTCCTGCTCTAGCTGTTAGGATGGATTCTGCCTCAAAGGCGACAAATTCATTCTTTCGGAGTCATGGATGCATGAATAACAAGCTCGAATACGCTGGTAAACAGCAGAACCCAAAGCCAAATGCCAAAACCAAAAAACCAGAGGCTAAAGGCCGAAGGCCAAAGGAGAAGATAAATTGGGTAACCGCGAATTTTATGGTGATTTTTCATGCAGGAGCGATTGCGGCGCTCTTCATGTTCACTTGGAACGCGCTTTTTGTCACATTGGCGCTGCTGTGGATCTCTGGAAGTCTCGGCATTGGAATGGGATTTCATCGCCTACTTACTCATCGAGGCTATAAGACGCCAAAGCCCATCGAATACTTTCTGACACTTTGCGGCACTCTAGCCCTCGAAGGAGGAGCCATCAACTGGGTCGTTACTCATCGTATCCATCATTCCACTACCGACATTCCCGGTGATCCGCACACACCTCGAGAGGGACGCTGGTGGGCACACATGGGTTGGATCCTTCGCGGCACGGCTCAGCAACACGAAGATTCAGTTATGCGGCGTTACGCTCCTGACCTGATGAAGGATCCAGTGCACGTTTGGCTTAACCGGCTCTATTTTGTTCCTCTGATCATCAGCGGTGTTCTACTTCTAATGTTAGGCGGCTGGTCCATGCTGATGTGGGGGGTGTTTTTTAGGGTCACTTTCGGGCTGCATGCTACATGGTTGGTCAATTCTGCCACGCATCTCTGGGGGGAACGGCGCTTTGCCACTGCTGATGATTCTACCAATAGTTGGTGGGTAGCGCTTCTTAGCTTTGGTGAGGGTTGGCATAACAATCACCATGCCTTTCCTCGAGCTGCGAGGCACGGACTAGCGTGGTATGAGATCGATGTTAACTGGTGGGGTATTCGCACATTGCAGTTTCTTGGTCTGGCGTGGGATGTAAGAGTTGTGGGCGACCAACAGATACGTTCATTTATTGAGAAGCAAGGACTAAAAAAAGCGGCGTAGCAAATAAGTCCAAAGTCCAAATAAGTCCAAAGTCCAAAGTCCAAAGTCCAACGTCGAGTCTTTGGACTTTGGACTTTGGACTTTGGACTTTTAAAATGATCGCATGGTTGTTAGCGGCCGCCGCAAGTCTGTAATCTTCTTCATCACGCTGGGCGCTAGTCTGGTTGCCCTGGCAATCGCACTAAACGTTGGGTGGATTCTCCTGAACTGGCGTGAGGTAGCTCTTCTAGTTCTTGGAATAATCTTCTTCCTATTAATAATTTTTGGTGTTGTTCTGAATACAACCTTCTTGATTCGCGAGATCCGTCGCAATGAGCAACATGATGCTTTTATCAATGCAGTCACACACGAGCTAAAAACCCCAATTACGTCCATCCGCCTTTACCTCGAGACACTAAAAACTCGCCCAATAAGTGACCAGCAGCGAGAAGAGTTTTATAACATTATGCTCGCTGATAGCGATCGACTACTGGCTACCGTCGAGCAAGTCTTAAGAGCTGGTCGCACTGGAGATCGGCGGCGTCGATTAAATGCTGCAATCATTGATCTGGGTCTGATGGTGCAGGAATGTCTTGAGCTGGCTCGATTGCGGTACAACCTTGCTGCTGATGCCCTAAACTATGTCGAATCCTTTGATGGAGAACGTCCACAGGTAGCCGGCGATGCAGATGAACTCCGAGCAGCCGTGTCTAATCTTCTTGATAATGCAGTTAAGTATTCAGAAACCGATGTGCACGTGTCTGTGGAAGTGGCTGCCCTTGATGAAAAACGCGTGGCGGTCCGAATCGCGGACCACGGCATAGGTATACCGAGTGCCCAATTAAGACGCATATTCAAGCGGTTCTATCGCGTACCAGGCCGGGTGATGGCGCGCGTTAAAGGAACCGGGCTTGGTCTCTTCATTGTCCACTCTATTGTCGAGAAGCATGGTGGACGCGTATTTGCCGAAAGTCCCGGATTGGGACAGGGCAGTACTTTTACAATTCAACTTCCCAGGGCCTGAGCAAATGAGTGTTGTGTTAATAGTGGAAGACGAGCAGCATCTTGCAGATGGTCTACGGTTCAATCTTGAAGCCGAAGAGTACAGCGTTGAAACGGTTGGTGATGGCGAGGCTGCGCTGGAACTCCTGCTGAAGGGACGCAAGCATTATGATGCAGTTGTTCTTGATGTAATGTTGCCGGGCAAAGACGGGTTTGAGGTAGTGGCCGAGCTGAGAGCGGCGGATTTGTATGTACCAGTTCTAATGCTAACTGCGCGTGGAAGACCCGAGGATGTGCTTCGCGGGTTTGAATCGGGTGCAGACGACTATCTCCCAAAGCCTTTCGAGCTAAAGGTACTTATAGCGCGACTCAACGCCTTACTGCGGCGGCGCGAGTGGTTCGATAAAGATCGGGTTGTAAAGGATCAGCCAAGCACAAACCACCGCGAACTAGATGTATTCGAATTTGATGGTCGCAGGATTGATTTCGGTAAGCTTACGTTGCATACGCCCAATCACACCATACAGCTAACGCTGATGGAGGCCGGTTTGCTGCGTTATTTGGCTAAACACGAAGGTAGGATTGTCTCACGAAAGCAGATGCTCGAAGAGGTGTGGGGATTACGAGAAGATACCGACACGCGGGCCATTGATAACTTTATTGTTAGATTAAGGAAGTACATTGAGGAGGAGCCTTCACGCCCGAGGCATTTGCTAACTGTTAGAGGAGTTGGATATCGGTTTGTAGCAAAGCCGGTTGAAGAGACGTGAAGGATTCCTTTCGATACAGAGACTCAAAATTGTGGCTTCCTCTTGACCGGTGAGCACATTAAGATCCTTTGCAGTTCGACTCTTCCGTCAGATTATAGAGTCTCTGTCGTCGGCTCGGCTGAGAACCCCATGAATTTGAACACGCTAAAAAGCTCCAACATTGCATATCGCAGTCCGTTCTCAACTACCTCAGGGGTCTCGCCGAGTTCGGTTGCGATTTCATGACCCGTCATTCCGGAAAAGAACGCCAGCTCAACCATCCTCTGCTGTAGCTGCGGGATTGAACCCATTACCGCACGAATAAGTCGCCGCTGTTCGGTGATGTTTATGGGTGAGTCTGGGACATTGGTTGATACGATTTTTTTATATTTGGGCGGGATATCGCTCTGTACGGTTACTCCCGAGCAGAGGCGCTCGATCGCCCGTCGGTGCGCAATAAAAATAAGCCAGGTTAGAGGCCTTTCATTTTGTTTGTCGAACCGAGCGGCTTTCTTCTTAACTTCCTGGTAGACTTCGGATAGCACGACTTCCGCCGTCTCACTGTGCCCCAAAATACGCAACAAAAGACCGAAGAGCAGGCCATTAGTCGCGTCATAAAACAGACGCAAGGCAACTTCGTCACCTTTGGCTATCCTTGGGATCAGGTTAGCTTCCCGCTCAGTTTTCCACCTCA